>JACRTZ010000165.1 GCA_014304965.1 Vulcanimicrobiota bacterium
GGTCACGGCGACCATGTCGCCGGCCGACGCAACTGCACCCAGAACCAGCCCGAGCACCGGAACGTGGTCGACGATCGCGCTGGCGACGGCAACCTTGAGGGCATTGTTGGCAGCATCGCGCGTCAATTTGAGCGCGACCGTTTCGCGCAATGCCGGCAAGCGCCGGCCGACCGCGACCTCGCTGCCTTTGCAGCTCTCGATCAGATGCGTAAAGAAACGCACGCGCAGACAGTCGCGGTCGATGCGCGGCACGACGTATTCGCCGACCGCTCCCGGCAGCGGCGCTGCGAGCGGATGGTCCTCGCTTCCGTTCGCGTCAACGGTCAGCGCGAAAATCGGAAGCCGCATGGCGGTCAGAAGGTCCAATCGCGCGCCGGCAAGGTCGCCCGGCCGCGCGAGAAAGACGATCGCCCGCGCATCGTCGGCGGCGAACGCCGGCTGGCGGTGATCGAGGGTCTCGAGCGTCGCCGGCGCGTCGGGGGTCAGCGCGAGATCGCTGCCGCGCAACAACAGCGAGCGCAAATCTGCGATCAGCCCCGGATCGCCGCAGAGAAAGAAGCGGAACGGCCGCCGCGCTTCGTGGCGTACGGCGGCGGCGCCCACGCCTTTGCGGACGAGGGTGAGCAGACCGCCTGTCACGCTACTACCTAGTGTCCGCGGGCTTCCTTGACGGGATCGTCGGTGTAATCGAGATACACCAAACCGAGGAAGATTTCGAGCGCTTCGGCATGCATGCCGCGGGCGTTCGCCACGTCCACAATGCGTCGATTGGTCGCCTTGGCCTCTTGCACGATGGCGAGCGGCGTCGTGTTCGTATCGGCCGCGACGATGGCCGCAGCCGCGACCTCACCCGGCGTCAGGTCGCTATGCGTCATCGTGGTGAAGTCGAGACCGTTGTTCTTGACGCGCATCTGCAGCGCTTGCTGCAAGGTCGCGAAGCGGTCTTCCGGATACCCGATGCCGAGCATCGTGATGCGCGTTTGCAATTGACGCGCGCGCGCCTGGTTGTAGAGTTGCTGCGCTTGCGCGCCGGCGATCGCGGCCCGCGCGAGCGAGTCGGCGGCGCGCTGGATCAACGGCTGCAAGGCATTGTAGTCCATGACCGGGATGTCGCCGTTGAGATCGAGATTCGAGCGCGATAGGCGTTTGATGAACTCGTCGAGATCGCCGAGCGAAACGTCGAGCAGCGCGAGCGAGGAGCGCGACGCGTCGAGCGCGCGGATCGAGTCGCTATCGGTCAGCTGGAGATCCGCGAGCATGCGCGGATAATACGGCAGCGTCGAGAGCGATTGCGCCGGCACGGGTTCGGTTTCGAGCGGAGCCATCAGCTCTTTGAAGATGTCCGCATTTTCCTTGACGAGCCCGCCCTCTTTGTTCTTTTCCATCGAGCCGACGCCGCCGATCGTTTCGGACGACTTGCCGAAGGCGGCGTCGATCGAACGGCCCATGGCGTTGAGGTTGCGCAAGATGGCTTCGAGACGGCTGCCGTGACGGACTTGAATGCGGCTGAAGTCCGGCACGCCGTAAGAGATGCTCTGCACGCGCGCCTTGAGGGATTTGATCTGATCGCGTCCGGCGTCCCGGCGCGCCGCGATCGTGGCGACCGCTTGCGCTTCGCGCGCCTTGGCGTCGTCCATTTGCGCGCGCAGCGGCGCGAGGTTCGGCCGCGCGAGCGAGAATTTTGCTTGGCTGTCACGCAGCGCCTTGATGTTCGAAAGCGCGACGGTGCGCGTTTCGGGCGTGCCTTTTTCGGCGGCTTCCGCGAGCGTTTGCTGACCCTTCTCCGTTTGCCCGAGCGCGATCTGGCTTTGCCCGAGGTGCAGCAGCGCGACCGAATTGCTCTGATCGGTCTTGAGGATCTGCTGGAATTTCAGTGCCGCGTAGTTATAGCGCGACGTTTCGAGATCGTGCGTCGCCTGCACGACGAGTTGCTCGGTCGTGCGCTTCTTGGGATCGAGTTGCTCGTAACCGACCAAGTGCGAGACGCGATCGGGGAAGCCGGGATGATCTTGGAAATACTTGTCCATGAGACTCGGCCGCTCGTCGTGGGCGGCGCCCATGTGCTTCATGAACGAAACCATCGCGTCGGGATCGTAGCCTGCGCGCGTCATCAGCAAGAGCCCGTATTGATCGGCTTGGAGTTCGTCGGCGCGCGATTGCTTGGCAAGCAAGCCGGCTTCAAACATCTGCCCGAAACGGTACACGAACGGCGAGAAAATCGACGCGATGCCGAAGAGCAGATTCAATATCTGCGCCTTGGCCGGCATAGTCAACGTGTGTCGGCGCTCGTTGTGCCCGGTTTCGTGTCCGTTGACCCCGGAGAGCTCGTCGTCCGACTGCACGAAATCGAGCGCGCCCTCATTGAGGTAAATGTAGCCGCCGCCGACGGTGAACGCGTTCACGTCCTGCGCGTCGAGGATTTTGATGTTGTACGGGATGTCGTGACGCGCCGTCTGATTCCACAGGCGCTGCCCGATCTCGTTGACCCATTGGTTGAGCAGCGGATCGCGAACGATGTTGTACTGCTCGAGAACCTGCTTGTCTTCGGCTTTTGCTTGCTCGATCTCGGCCTGAGTCGAGACGGCGCTTGCCGGGGCTGGTATCAACGTGCACAGCATCGACACAACGAGGCCGGCATTGACGAGACGACGGATCATCGGGGCACCTCTGACTGAGAAGTCCAGCCTTACTTCGACGGGCGCGGCCGAACAACTCCGGCCCGCGAGCAAACCCGTACTGTGAGCGACCCGGTGGGAGTACCGTGAGTTGCGTGTGAGTAAGGTGAGATAGTTGTGAATTCCATGTGGAAGCCGGAGGGTGGGCCAGCCGCTTCGTGGCAGGCAGGGCAATGCTCCGCGGCACCAAGACCGGGCTTGAATTCGTATTTGCCGGCGAAGGCTTTGCGGAAGCGTCCGCTGACGTCGTCCGCCGCCTCGAAGACCGTCCCGAGTTCTACCGGGGCAGCCGCGGAACGGCGATCTTCGTGGCCGAGCCGCCCGAGAGCGACGCCTTCGCTGAGTTCGCGGATGCGGTGAGCGGTCTGGGGGTCGACTTGTTCGGCATTTACGGCGACGAGCGCGCCGAACGGCTGGCGCAGGAGCGTGGTCTGCAGTATTTGGGCGTCCCGCCCGTGCCGCCCGTCACGAGTTTCGAGCGTAAGCGCGCGGCGCGCGCGGCGGCCGAGGTCGCCCTGACCGACGGCGCCCGTTCGCTCGACGCCGACTTTGCGGGCGCCCGTGCCGACATCGCCCGGCGGCGGGCTCGCGGCGAGCCGTCCGTGCCTCGCCCGAATTTCGCTCAGCCGGTCGCCGCCGCCCCGTCGCCGCCCGCCGCCGTTGCGAGCTTGCCGGCCGAGCCGAGCACGCTCTACCATCGCGGGACGCTGCGCGGCGGACAGGCGCTCCAGCAGCTCGGCAACATCGTCGTCATCGGGGACGTGAACCCGGGCGCGGAGTTGACCGCGAGCGGCGACATCCTCGTCTTCGGTGCGCTGCGCGGAACGGCGCATGCGGGCGCTCAGGGCGATACGACCGCACGCGTTTTCGCGCTCGAATTGGCGCCGACGCAGTTGCGCATCGCGACCTTGATCGCGGCCGACGCGGAGCTTCACGCGCGCGAGCCCGAAGTCGCATACGTTGAAAGCGACCGGATCGCGATCGGTCCCGCTCAGCGCGCGGGAGCCCGCGCGTGAGCGGTCGCCGCATCGTCATCACCTCGGGGAAAGGCGGCGTCGGCAAAACGACGACGACCGCGAATCTCGGCGCGGCGCTGGCATTGCGCGGCCACAAGGTCGTGCTGATCGACACCGACATCGGGTTGCGAAACCTCGATCTCGTGCTGGGCGTCGAGAAGCGCATCGTCTTCGATCTGGTCGAAGTGGTCGAAGGCCGCTGTCAACTGCGTCAAGCGCTGATCCGCGACAAGCGCTTCGAATCGCTCTTTCTCTTGCCGGCCGCGCAGACACGCGACAAGACCGCAGTTTCGGAAGAACAGATGGACGCGCTCGTCGGCGACGTGGCGGCGATCGCGGACTTCGTCATGATCGACTGCCCGGCGGGCATCGAGCACGGCTTTCGCAATGCGATTGCGGGCGCGCGCGAAGCGCTGCTCGTCACGACACCGGAAGTGAGCGCGATCCGCGACGCCGACCGGGTCGTCGGTAAATTGCGCGATCGCGGCTTGCCGATTAAATTGCTGATCAACCGCGTTCGTCCGGAGATGGTCCGCGCCGGCGAAATGATGTCGGTGGACGACGTCACGGAAATTCTCGGCGTCGAGGCGATCGGCATCGTCCCCGACGACGAGGAAGTGATCGACACGACCAATCGCGGAGAGCCGATCGTCCTGGACGAAAACAACCGCCTGGCCACCATCTATGGAAAGATTGCGCGTCGCCTCGAAGGACAGGACGTGCCCCTGACCGATCTCGATCCGCCGAAGTTCCTCTCGCGGCTACTTACGATGTGGAGGTAATCCGCAGTGCGTGCACTCGAGACTACGCCCGTTCCTGAAGTCGAAGCCGAGGCCGAAGCGGCGCCGGTGATCCTCGGCCGGGCAATCGTCATCACGTCGGGCAAGGGCGGCGTTGGAAAGACCACCACGACGGCGAACGTCGGCACGGCGCTGGCCGCGCTCGGCAAGCGCGTCGCTTTGGTTGACGCCGACGTCGGGCTGCGCAACCTCGACATCGTGCTCGGACTCGAGAACCGGGTCAAGTTTCATGTCCTCGACGTGATCGAGGGCAAGGCCGAACTCGACGATGCGCTCGTGCGCGACAAGCGTTCGGAAAACTTGTACCTGCTCGCTGCCGCTCAGTCGCGCGAAAAAGAGGACGTCGAAGCCGACGCGATGCGCGATCTGATCGAGCAGCTGCGCAAGCGCTTCGACTTCGTGCTGATCGATTGTCCGGCGGGCATCGAAACCGGTTTTACGAACGCGGTCGCGGGCGCGGGACATGCGATCGTCGTCTGTACGCCCGAAGTGTCGGCGGTTCGCGATGCCGACCGGGTCGTCGGTCTCCTGCCGAACACGTGGCAGCCCGAACTGATCGTCAATCGCGTGCGGCCGGCGCTCGTTCGCAAAGGCAAGATGCTGTCGGTGGACGACGTCAACGCGATTTTGCGGCTGCCGCTCCTCGGCGTCATCCCCGACGAACCGAGCGTCATCGTTTCGACCAATCGCGGAGAGCCGATCGCGCTCGATCAGACCTCGGCGACGGGCGGAGCCTATCGCGCGATCGCAGCAAAGCTTGCGGGCATCGCGGTCGAGACTCCGCCCGTGCCCGTCGAAAAGCCCGCCGGCATGTTCGCCAAACTCGGCGCGTTCTTCGGAGGGCGCTGACGATGTTCGATTTCTTCAAGACGCTCTTCAAGCCGCAGGGTTCGGGTGCGACCGCCAAAGAGCGCTTGCGCCTCGTCTTGCTGTCGGACCACATCTCGCTTGCGCCCGACGTCGTTGAAGCGCTCAAGGCGGACTTGCTCGCGGTGATCGCGCGCTACGTCGAGTTTGACGAATCGCAAGCCGACGTGTCCTTCGAAACGCGCGAACGCGAGGTCGCGATGCTCGCGAGCGTGCCGATCCTGCGCGTGAAGACCGACCGTCCGTCGGCGCCGCGGCCTCCCGACCCGCGCGTGCCGGTGACCCAGACCGCCCTCAACGGCGGCACGCAGCCGCCGGCGAAGCCGCGCCCGCGCCGCCGGCGCCGCAAGGCATCCACACAAACGGTCGGGCAGAAGCCCGCCGCTTCGCCCGGAGCGCAATCGCCGGCCCAGGCCTAGCCGCCGGCATTCCCAAAAAGTAGCGGGCGTGGAGCGCCCCTGGTACTACCGGTTCAATTGGTTTCTCGCGATTGCGGCGGTGACGCTTGCCGTGTTCGGCGTGGTCGTCATCCAATCGGCAAACCTGCACGATCCCACGGGCGCAAACGAGTGGCGCCGGCAAATGTTCTACATCTTCGCCGGCATCGGGATTCTCGCGCTGTGCGCCTGGATCGACTACCGCCGCTGGCAGCGCTGGGCGCTGGCACTCTACGTGCTCAACTTGGTGCTCCTGATCATCGTGTTCAAGGGCGGCCATAGCGCGCTCGGCGCGCAACGCTGGATCTCGCTCGGACCGCTCGGCACCTTTCAACCGTCCGAGCCCGCGAAACTGATTTTGGCGATCGTCATCGCCACGCGCCTCGCGCGCAATCCGATCGCGGGCCCGCGCGAGTTGCTCTTCACGCTCGCCGCGGTTGCGCCGGCGGCGTTTTTGATTCTCAAACAGCCGGACATGGGCACGACGCTCACGATTCTTGCGATTTTGAGCGCGCAATTATTTTTCGGCGTCACCCGGCTGACGTATTTCGGCTATTACGCGTTCGGGTCGGCGGTTGCGGCGGCGCTCGTCGTCGGCACGAACTTCGTCCTCAAGCCGTTCCAGCGAAACCGGTTGTTGATCTTCTTGCATCCGAACTCGGATCCGCAAGGCGCCGGCTGGAGCCTCAATCAATCGAAAATCGCCGTGGGCAGCGGCGAGCTGTTCGGCAAAGGCCTGCACCACGGCACGCAAACGCAGTTGAACTTCGTCCCCGAACACTCGCGCGATTTCATCTTTACGGTCGTGGGTGAAGAGCTGGGCTACGTCGGCGCGCTGTCGCTCGTCCTCGCATACGCTGCGGTCATCGGCGGCGCGCTCACGGCCGTTTTCGCGGCGCGCGACCGTTTCGGCTTGTTGCTCGCGATCGGCATCGTGACGATGCTCGCGTTTCACATCGTGGTCAACATCGGCATGACGCTCGGCATCATGCCGATCACCGGCATTCCGCTCCCGTTTCTGTCGTACGGCGGAAGCGCTATCCTGACCGACTTTGCAGCGATCGGCGTACTGCTCAACATTCACATGCAAAAAGACAAAGTGGTCTTCTGAGCGACGATTTGCGGCTGGTGCCGCTGGGGCGGGAGGTGTGCGACGCGCTCGCGGATTTTCATGCGGAGTTTCGCGAGAGCGGGGACGGGAGTGGTGCACTCGCTGCTGCCGAGCGCCACGGCTATCGCGGGCTTGACGGCTACATCGAGTTTTGGACGAAGCTTGCGACGGACGCGCCACGGCCCGAAGGCTACGTCAAGACCAACACGTGGCTGCTGCTGCGCGGCGAGCGCGTTATCGGGGAAGTGCGGTTGCGGCACACGCTGACGCCGCGCTTGGAAGAGGACGGCGGAAACATCGGTTACAGCGTGCGCGCGAGCGAACGCAACAAAGGCTACGCGACCTATCTGCTGCGCGAAACACTGAAACGCGCGGCCGCGCTCGGATTGAAGCGAGCGCTGGTGACGATCGAAGCGACCAATGGGTCGTCGCTCCGGGTCGCCGAGAAGTGCGGCGGCCTGCGGATCGCCGACGTGGTGGCCGAGGACGGCGTGCTTCTCCGCCGCTTTTGGCTGTCGACCATGGATTTGGGCGCCGACGCGCACGACCGTCACCCGTCCGGCCGATAGGCATAAAGGACCACCCGGCGCGCCGGGGGAACAGCGCCTTCCATCCGATTATCAAGATTTTCGCGTTCGCATTGGAGCGTTCGACGCTTCGCAAACGCGGTTTACGTGCTTCGGATGAATGGAATCATGACATCCGCCGGTTGGGGATACCGCGCCGCTTTTGCAGGCGCGAGGACCCGGCGAGCGGGGTCGAACTAGCGCCGCTTCCGCACGAAGCCGGCCATAACTGAACCGAGCGCCGCCGTGCGCGGCGCCGAAACCGAAAGGTTACCACGTGCCAACTGAACTCCTCATCTCGAGCGATCCCTGGGAGAACCGGGTCGCGATCCTCGAGGACGGCCAGCTCGCCGAAATCTATTTCGAGCGCGAAGAAAAAGTCATCGGCTCGATCTACAAGGGCAAAGTCATGAACGTGCTCCCCGGCATGGGAGCAAGCTTCTGCGACATCGGGTTGGGGCGCAACGCGTTCCTCTACGTCGACGACATCAACAAGACGCCGCTCAACATCGGCGACGTCGAAATCACTTCGGGTCGATCGGGCTGGACGATCACCGAGAAGATCTCCAAGGGCGACGACGTCCTCGTGCAGATCGTCAAAGAACCGCGCGGCCTCAAAGGCGCGCGCATCTCGACCAACATCTCGCTTCCCGGCCGCTATCTCATCTTGATGCCGACCGGAAAATACTCCGGCGTTTCGCGCAAGATCGAAAGCGCAGAAGAGCGCAACCGGCTCAAGTCCATCATGAAGCTCATTCGCCCGGAGGGCATGGCGACCGTCGTTCGCACCGCGGCCGGCGGCGTCAGCCAAGCGGAACTGATCGCCGACCTCGGCATCTTGATCCGCATGTGGCACGGCATCCTCGAGAGCTACAAGCGCGCGGTCGCGCCGGCCTTGATCCACAAAGACATGAACCTCGTCTATAAGGCGGCTCGCGACTTCATCACGCTCGACGTCGAGCGCGTGCTGATCGACGATCCCGAAGAGTACGAGAAGGTTCGCGACTTCATGCGGCTGCTCGGGCCGCAAGGGTATACCGACCGCATCCAACTGTACAATCACGGCCGCTCGCTGTTCAAAGATTTCAAAGTCGACGAAGAAGTCCAAAAACTGCTGCGACCGAAGATCAACCTGCCGTCGGGCGGCTCGATCGTCATCGAAACGACCGAAGCGCTGACCGTCATCGACGTCAACAGCGGCAAATTCACCGGCGGCAAAAACCTCGAAGATACGATCGTCAAGACGAACGTCGAGGCGGCGGCCGAGATCGCGCGCCAAGTCCGTTTGCGCGACATCGGCGGCATCATCGTCTGCGACTTCATCGACATGTCGAGCGAGGCATCGCGCAACCGCGTCCTCTCGACGCTCGAAACCGGTCTGCGCAAAGACCGCACGCGCACGACGATCCAATCGTTTTCCGCACTCGGCCTGCTCGAGTTCACCCGCAAGCGCGTCGGCAAAGATCTTTCCGGACAACTGCGCGGCGCGTGCCCGACGTGTAAGGGCCTCGGCTCGGTCATGTCGCCGGAGACCGTGGCCATCGAAGCGTTCCGCAACGTGCGCGCGCTCGGCCATCAGAACGCCGCCAGCAAATCGAAGGCCAAACCGCAGCCGATCGAGATCGTGTCCGCGCCGAACGTCGGCGCGCAGATCGCGTATTGGTACGAGTCCGAACTCGAGACGCTCGAGAAGGAGCTCGGCACCACGCTCGCCGTGCGCGTGGATCCGATGCTGCCGCCCGAGCGCACGAAGATCCGTCAGGTGGACGAAAAGCTGCTCAGCGCGCCTCCGAACGTCCGCGTCGGCGACGAACTCGAAGTCGAGCTATTGAGCACGCGCGTTCCGGTTGCGAGCTCCGCGCTCGCCGTCATCGGCGACCGGCTGGTCGAGGTCGAGAACGCCGCTTCGGCCGCGGGTCAAGAAATCAAAATTCGCATCATCGACGTGGATGAGGACGGCACGATTTTGGCCGAACCGCGTTCGCCGGTTGCCGCGGCGGTCGCCGCGGGCGATGCCAAGAAGCGCCGCCGTCGCGGAGGCCGCGGCCGGAAGAAAGATCTCACGCCGGCCGAGCAAGAGCAACAGCTGCGCGAGCTGGCCGAGGAAGCCGCCAAGGGCATCGACAGCCGCGTCGCGATCGGCATTTCGACCACCGCCGAAGCCGAGGCCGAGGAAGCCGAGACGCGCGATCACGTCGCGACGTCCCCGCCGCTTGCAACCGTCAACGCTCCCAACGTCCCCGACTACGCCGCCGTGGAAAACGGCGCACAGCGCAGCTACGCGACCTATGGAGGAGCGGCCGAGGGCGAAGGCAAGCGCCGCCGCCGCCGTCGTCGCCGCCGGCGTCCGGGCGACGCGGCAACGCTCGCCGCAATCGCGGCAGCCGCCGGCGTCCCGCTGCCTCCCGAAGCTCAGCAAAAACCGCCCCGCGAAGAGGCTACGGCCAATCCGGGCGCCGGCACACCGGCTGCAGGCGACGGAGTCCGGCGCCGGCGGCGCCGCCGGCGCCGTCGCGGCCAAGGTGGCGGCGATGCGATGCATCCCGCTGGCCAACCCGCGAACGGTCAGCAGCAGCCCGTTATGCGGGTCGCCCCCGACGGCACTGCGGAACCCGCCGACGGCAGCCGTCGCCGCGAACCCAGCCGCGCGCTGACCCCGGCGCACCCG
>JACRTZ010000070.1 GCA_014304965.1 Vulcanimicrobiota bacterium
TGCTTGCGCGGAGCGCAACGCCGAGCGCGCGCTCGGCGAGCCGATCCGGCCGAGCGCCCAGGCGACGTGGCCGCGGACCATGGGGTGCGGGTCCTGGACGAGCGCCTTTTTGAGGGCGGGGACTGCCGAGCGGTCGAGGGCGTTGCCGAGCGCCACGGCCGCGTTGCGCCGCAGGACGGCGGCGCCCCGCCAGCCGATCGCTCGCGAGCGGTACTGGCGCTTGTACGCTCCGCTGCGCAGCGAAAGCAGTGCAACCAAGTCCGGGTAGGCCGCCTCGGGCTCGACCGTCGCTGGCGCGCGCGCGGCGCGGCGTGTCGGCGGACAGACCTCTTGGCAGAGGTCGCAACCCCAGATCCAATCGCCGACGAGCGCGCGCATCTCGCGCGGAATGCCGTCGGTGCGCTGAGTGAGATCGGCAATGCACCGCGTCGAGTCCATCGTGTAATCGCCGCGCAGCGCTTGCGTCGGACACACGTCCACGCAACGCGTGCACGAGCCGCACGATTTTTTCGACGGGGCATCGGGCGCGATGTCGAGCGTCGTCACGATTTCGCCGAGAAAGACGAACGAGCCCGCGCCTGGCGCGATCAGGTTGGCGTGCTTGCCGACCCAGCCCAAACCCGCACGCTCCGCGAACGCGCGCTCCGCAAAGGGCGCCGTATCGCACACGATCCGCGTCGCCGGTTCGCCCGCCATCGCATCCAGCTCCGCCGCGATTCGCTCGAGCACCGCGCGTACGTGCCGGTGGTAATCCTCGCCCCAGGCATACGTCGAAACGCGTCCGGTCAACGGCGCGCGCTGCTTGGGCGCCTCCGACGCATATGGAATCGCCACGCACACGACGCTCCGCGCTCCGGGCAGCAGCGATTGCGGGGACGTGCTGCGCGCAGCATAGGCGGCGTCGTACGGCCAGGTCGCAAGGTCGCCGCGCGCGATCGCATCGCCGAACCGTTCGCGGGCTGTCGGATCGTCGGCCGCGTTTGCGACCGCGACGGCGCCCGCGCCCGCTTCGCTTGCGACGCGCACGAGGTGGGCTCGCATGCTGCGGGGGTCTAGCGCAGCTTCAGAAGAAGCCGAAATCATCGTGGCCGGCGGCGTAGGCCAGCAAGCCGTCCTTCAAATGATAGAGCCGCCGGAACCCGGCATCGTGCAGCCGCTGCGCGGCCCAGCGCGATTTCGCGCCGACGCGGCAGGCCACGACATAGGTGCGCGCCGAGTCGAGTTCGTGCATGCGGGCTTCCAATTCGCTTGCGGGGAGAACGACCGCGTGCGGCGCGGCGCCGAGCACGGCTTCATGCGGCTCGCGCACGTCGAGCACGCGCGCTTCGGGGGTCGCTTCCAAGAACTCATCGAGTTGCGCGGCGGCGATCTCCGGGACGCCGAGCGGCGGCAGCGCTCGCGCGACCAGCGGCACGACGTCGGAAATCGCCGGGTGGTCGCCACAAAGCGCGCACTCGGGATCGCGCTTCAATTCGAATTCGCGCACGCGCGCATCGAGCGCGTCGATCACGAGCAAACGCCCTTCGAGCGTCTTCCCGATGCCGAGCACGAGTTTGAGCGCTTCGACCGCTTGCCAGGTGCCAACGATGCCCGCAAGCACGCCGAGCACGCCGCCCTCCGCGCAGGTCGGCACGGTGCCTTCGGGCGGCGGTTCGGGAAAGATGCAGCGATAGCACGGACCGCCCGGCGCCAGCACCGTCACTTGCCCGTCGAAGCGAAAGATCGAACCATACACGTTCGGCTTGCCTTCGAGCCGCGTCGCGTCGTTGACCAGATAGCGCGATTCGAACGTATCGGTCGCATCCACTACGATGTCGTAGGCGCGCACGAGATCGCGGGCGTTCGCGGCGGTGAACCGGACGTGATACGGATCGGCGGCGACGTGCGGATTGAGCGCGACGACGCGCTCCGCGGCGGCGACGGCCTTGCCGCGCCCAACGTCGGAGGTCGCGTAGATCACTTGACGCTGCAAATTCGTTTCGTCCACTACGTCGTCGTCCACGATACCGAGCCGGCCGATGCCGGCGGCCGCGAGATACTGCAAGACGGGCGTTCCCAATCCGCCCGCCCCGACGACGAGCACGCGCGCGCGCCCCAACCGACGCTGTCCTTCGAGCCCGACTTCGGGAATCAACAGATGACGGCTGTAGCGTCGCAAGCGCTCGGACGCGTTCGAGACCGTCATCGCGGGTGCAAACCGTTCAGCCAGCCGAGTACGGCCGAGCGCGCGTTCTCGCCCGCGAGCGTATGGTCGCTGTCGATCGTGGCGAGCGTTTTTGGTTCGGGAGCGCGCTCGAACAACTCTTCGGCGCTCGCCTTGGAGACCATCAGGTCGCGCGAAGCCGCCACGTAGAGTACCGGCCGGCCGGCCAGCTTCGGCAGCGCTTCTTCGAGCAGCGGTTCGCTCCGTTCGACGAGCTCCGGCAACGACAAGCCGACCACGTAGGCCGACCGCAAATCCACGGTCAGCGCGCCCGCGAGGTTCTTCAACGCGCCGGGGCGCCCGTAGCCGGTCGCGATCGAAACGGCGCCGCGAATCTCGGGATCGCCGGCGCATGCGCGCAGCGCCGTCGTTGCACCCATGCTGTGACCAACCGCATAGACTTCGTCGCCGTAGCGCGTGCGCGCTTCCCGCACGACCGCCGACATCGCCGCGGTTAGATCGTGCGGCGAATCGAGGCGTCCGCCGCTCGCGCCGAGTTTGTGTCCGGGAAAGTCGAGGCTCAGCACGTTAAAGCCGTGGCTCGCCAAGAAATTGCAGAGAAAGTCGAGGTTGTGCTTGGAACTCGAATAGCCGTGGCCCACGACGAGCGACACGCCGCGCGGGCGGCGCGGTTCGTAATCGAGAACCGCGATGCCGGCGCCGGTTTCACTCGGCACGCGCAGTAACTCGAGTTTCACGGCGCCTCGCCGGCCGGCGCACGATTAGGGCGCCACTCGGCGACGCCGTCGCGATAACGCTCCTTCTTCCAAATCGGCACGCGCGCTTTCAACTCGTCGATGGCGAACTCGCACGCGTCGAACGCATGGGCCCGGGGCGGCGCCGAGGCCGCAACCGCAACGCTCGCTTCGCCCAGCGCAAGATCGCCAACGCGATGCACGATCGCGACGTGCAGCGCACCGAACCGTTCGCGCGCCTGCGCGGCGATCATTTCCATTTCCGCAAGCGCCAGCGCATCGTACGCTTCATAGGAAAGGCCGTCCACGGCGCGACCGCTCTCGTCGGCGTTGCGCACGACACCCAAGAACGCGACGACCGCCCCGCACGCATCGTCGCGCACGCGTTCGAGCAGCGCCTCGAGCCGCAGGGGCTCGCGCATGATTTCGATCATCAGCCGCCGCCGAAGGGCGGCATCAGCGCGATCTCGTCACCCTCCGCGAGGGGCTCGGCGCCGTCGATCATCACGCCGTTGCGCGCGATGCGGGTCGAGGGCCGGTATTCGGCCAGGGCGGGGAACTCCGCGGCGAGTGCGTCCCAGACGTTGTCGGCCACCGCACCGTCGCTCAAACGCACTTCGTAGTCGGCGCGGCCGAGCAATTCGCGCAGGCCGGCGAAGGCGCGCACGCGCACCGTCATTCAGAAGCCTCCGAGATCGGTCGTGTAGCCGTGTTCCTCGAGCCAGGTGCGCGATTCGGCGTGCAACCCGAGCAAGTCGAAGCGGTTGCAGGTCAACTTGTGCATGAGGACCGTCCAAAAGTGTTCGGGCTGCGCGTACACGTCGTCGCCGATCGCGTTGTGCTTACGGGTGAACTCCCGCAATGCGTGCCAGTCGCGCGAATGCAGGACGCCGCGCAACTCGTCCTCGTATTCGGCGGCCGGCGCGCTGCCGTTCCCCGTCACGCCGGCCGTTTGGCGACCGAGGGGGCGAACACGAACTTTTCGATCGCGATCGCGACGCCGTCTTCCGTATTCGAGGCCGTCACGTAGCGAACGTTTTGTTTGACCTCAGGCAGCGAGTTGCCCATTGCGACGCCGACGCCGGCCCAACGCAGCATCGGAACGTCGTTACGCGAGTCCCCGACCGCGAGAACGCGCTCGGGCAATATCTGAAAATCCGCGCAAAAGCGCGCGAGCGCGTTCTTCTTGCTGGCGTCGCGACTGAGCACCGCACATTCGATGAACTCGCCCCAGGTCTCGTAATGGAAATTCAACGGCCAGTCGCCGAACTCGCGGCGCATCGCCTCAACCGCTTCCTCGCCCAGAAATCGGATGAAGGTCGGCGCTTGGTGCAAGATGTCGCCGAACGTCTTGGCTTCTTTCCAGGCGGGGCCGTTCATGTCGTCCATGTAAACGCGCGAGCCTTCGAGACGCCAGAAAAACTCCTCGAGATAGATCGCGAGCGACAACCCCTCGCGTTCGGCGAATTCGACCATCGGCTTCGCGTATTGCAGGGGGATCGGCAAGTGCGTCAGGGTGCGATTCGCCCCGAAATCTTTGGTCAGCGCGCCGTGGCAGCAGATGACCGGCAAATTGAGGCCGAGATCTTTGGAGATCTTGATCGGCATGTCCACGCCGCGGCCCGTCACGAGCACCACGCGTACGCCGTTTTCGAGCGATTTGCGAATGGCCGCGCGACTTCGCTGAGAGACTTGCTCGGCCGGGTCGAGCAACGTGCCATCGAGATCGAGGGCGACCAAATCAATCCGCATCGGCCGAGCCAGGTTATCGTCGCGCGAGGCCGCCTCCTCCGCTTTCGGCGCGCGTGGCTACGAACGGCGCCGCAAACGCGTTATACTGTCGTTATGATTCCTATGGTCTTCCTCGCCGCCGTCCTTGCCGTGGCGCCGGCCGAGAAGAGCAGCAGCCCCTCGCCCAACTGCTCGCACGACACCTTCACCGTGGACGGACGTCCCTTGACGGTGGATATTTGCGCCCTCGTCTCGCCGAGCGCGCCGCGACGCCCCCAGGATGGCCGCAGCACCTTGCTCGTGACCGAAACGCTCGCGTCGAAAGACCTCACGTTCAGCCGCCAGGCTTCCCTCGAAATACTCGCGGGCGCGGACGTTTCGCGCACGATCGACGACGTGCCGCTCGACAAAGTCGGCTCCAGACGGACGCTGCACATCACGCTCGCGTACCGTGGTGGGACGCTGAAGCTCGAGCACGCGCTGCTGATCCCAGGGGCGATTCCCCTCAAATAACCAAAGGGCCCGGCGAAACTTTCTTGGACCATGCGTGGTTTGAGGGGACCGTGAGACGGCGCTATATCGCGTTTTCGAACGCCAAGATTCCGGACTGTTGTAGCTGATGGGCTGTACGGCGCTCGACCCGAACATGTCGACTCGCGACCAAGCGCTCTACCTGAACGACAAGATGCCCGCCGGACTGTTCCGCGGCGTCGGAGTCGACGAGAGCCGGGTCGCCTGGCGGCTGTCTCCGGAACCCTTCGGTCTCTCGCCCTCCACGCTGGCGGCGATCGAGCGCCTCGGCCCCGACCTCCTCGCCTTCTATCGCGTGCTCGCCAGCCTCTATTTGCGAAGTGCGCGCCGCACGGCACCCGCCTTCATCGCCGACTATCTCGACCACGGCAAACCGGATTCGATCGTTCGGCTTGGGCGCCAGAATCGGTTCAAGGGCGACGTCCCCGGCGTCATTCGGCCGGACCTCATTTTGACCGATGGCGGCATGGTCGCGTCCGAACTGGACAGCGTTCCCGGCGGCATGGGCTTCGTGGGCGCAATGGCGGAGGCATATTGCTCGCTCGGCTACGACACCGTGGGCACGCTTGACGGCATGCCGGCCGGTCTGGCCGCGATGTTCGAAAGCCTCGCGGGCAAGCCGTCGCCGACGACCGCAATCGTCGTGTCCGAAGAGTCGAAAGACTACCGCCCGGAGTTGCAGTGGATCGCCGAAGCGATCAACACGCGCAAGCTCGGTCAGGCGATCGTCTGCAAGCCCGAAGACATCGTGTTCACAGAAGAAGCACTGTTCGTGCGGCTCGAGGGCGGCGAAGAACGCAAGATCGACGTCTTGTATCGCAACTTCGAGATGTTCGATCTGTTGAACGTTCCCAAGCAAGATCTGATATTGTATGCCGCGCGGCACAATCGCGTGCGGCTGACGCCGCCGCCCAAGGCGCACCTCGAAGAGAAACTGGCGTTCGGGCTGTTGCATCATCCGCTGCTCGCAAAGATTTGGCAAGCCGAACTCGGCGACGCGTTCGGTCGCCTGCGCGCGATCTTTCCCGAAACGTGGGTGCTCGATCCGCGACCGCTGCCGCCGCAGGCGGAGATCTTCGGGTTGAAAGCCGCCGGTCAGCCGGTGAACGATTGGCTGCAGCTCGTGCCGCTCGGCAAGAGCGAGCGCGATTTCGTGGTGAAGCCGTCAGGTTTTTCCGAATTGGCGTGGGGTTCGCGCGGCGTCAAAGTAGCGAACGATCTGCCGAAAGAGGAGTGGCAGAACGTGCTCGAGAGCGCGTTGCGCTCGTACGACACGACGCCGTACATCCTTCAGCGCTTCCACAAAGGCAAGCGCGTGCGCGTTCCTTATTACGATACGAAGTCGGGCGACATCGCGATTCTCGACGGTCGCGTGCGGTTATGCCCATACTACTTCGTCGTTGGCGATGGCGTGAAATTGGGCGGCATCTTGGCGACCATTGCCCCAGCGGACAAACGCTTGATCCACGGCATGGCCGACGCGATCATGGGGCCGTGTAACGTGCGTCCGGACGGCTACTAGGGTTTCCGCGGCGACGGCGGATTCCGCAACCCGGCGAAGTCTGCTCGCCGATCTGCGCGGGCTCGGCGTTTCGGGCGGCGATATCGTGCTGGTGCACGCGGGCGTGCGCAGCGTCGGACCGATTGTGGGCGGCGTCAACACGCTCGTTCACGCGCTGTTCGATGCCGTTGGCGCGCCCGGCACCCTCGCGGCTTACGTAGATTGGGAACTCGGCTTTGACCCCGACGAGATCGATCCGGCGACCGCCGAAGACATCCCGGCGTTCGATGCGCGCATCGCTCGAGCTGCGCGGGAGTACGGCATCCTGCCGGAGGTCCTGCGCACGTGGCCGGGTGCCGAACGCAGCGCGAACCCCGAGGCCGGCATTGCGGCGATCGGCCGGCGCGCCGCGTGGCTGTGCGCGGACCATGCGCTTTCCTACGGGTACGGAGAGCACTCCCCATACGCGAAACTCGTTGAGGCCGGAGCGACGGTGCTGCTCCTCGGAGCGCCGCTCGAGACGATCACGCTGCTCCATCATGCCGAACACGTGGCGCATCTCGCTCGCAAACGGATTCGGCACTACCGGCGCAAGATGGTGGTGGACGGAGCGGAGCGTTGGGTCGAGATCGAGGAGTTCGACACGTCGGTTCCGGTCGTCGAGGGAATGCCGGACGATCATTTCGCGCGGATCGCTGCTGCGGCGCTGGCTGCCGGGCACGGCCGCATTGGAAGGGTCGGTGCGGCCACGGCTTACGCCTTCGACGCCGCCGGTCTTCACCGGACGGGCGTCGCGTGGCTCGAAAACTGGCGCGCGCCTTAGGCGCGAGTATCTTTGACGGCGTCCAGGATCGCGTCCACGTCGGCTATCGAATTGTGCCCGTGCGGCGATACGCGAATGCCGCCCGCGCGATAGGTGACGACGATGTCGCGCCGTCCGAGCGCGCGGCCGACCTCGACCGGGTCTTTGCCGGGCAGCTGAAAGGTGACGATGCCCGACGACACGCCCTCGCCGCGAACGGTAGCGATCTCGGCGCCGAGTCGTTGCAGGCCTTCGTACAAGCGATCCGTCAGCGCGAGCACGTGCGGTGCAATGTTTTCGACGCCGGCCTCTTCTAGAACGTCCATCGAGGCTTCCATCGCCGCGATGCCGAGAAAATTCTGCGTACCGCCTTCGAAGCGCCCGGCGTGCGGCGCGAGCGGCTGATCGTAATCGAGAAAATCCCAGATGTCGGCGACGTCTTTCCAGCCGCGCCAGCGGACTGCGAGCTCATCGAACAGGCTGCGGTTCACGTACAAGAAGCTGACGCCCGCGACCGCGAGCAGCCATTTGGCGCCCCCGCTGTAGAGGGCGTCTATGCCGGCTGCCTTCACGTCAAGCGGAAATGCACCGAGTCCTTGGATCGCGTCCACGCAGAAGAGCGCGCCGCGCTCGTGCGCGACCTCGGCAAGCGCCGCTAAATCGTGACGGTAGCCGTCGCTGAAGCTCACCCACGAGACGGCGACGACGCGGGTGCGATCGCTCATCGCTTTGCGCAGCACGTCGGGCGTCATGCGCTCCTGCGGCGTGCGAATCAACTTCGTCACCACGCCGTGCTCGTGCAGTGCGAGCCACGGGTAGGCGTTCGCACCGAACTCGTTATCGCAGAGGACGATCTCGTCGCCCGGCTTCCAGTCGAGCCCGCGGGCGATCACGTTCGCGCCGTCGCCCGTGTTCCGCAGAAACGCGATCTCCTCGCCTTGCGCGCCGATGAAGCGGCCGACGCGCGCGCGGATGCGATCGAGGTGCTGTTCGACCGAGAGCACGCCGAGTACGCCTTTTTCGGTCTGTCCGGTGACGATTTCGATGAGACGGTCGCGCGTGCGCACGGGCAAGACGCCCGCCGCGGCGTGATTGAGGTACACCAAGCCCTCCGCCTGCGCGAATGATTCGCGCGCCAGCGGCGGCGCGGTCGAAGCTACGACTGCGACGTCTTCAACGCGGCCGTATGCGCCGCGGGGCTGATCGAGAATTTCGAATTGGTCAATGCGGCGACCGCCGACAGCGGGACGAACAGATCGCCGTCGATCACGAAGGGTTTGCCGCTGAGCGCCTTCGTTGTGCCGCCGAAGTCGGCCGTGGTTTTTCCAGCGATGAAGGTCGCGGTCTTGTGCCCGACGCTAACCGTGACGGTCGAGCCGCCGCTACCGAAGGTGAGCAGGCCGCTGAAGGCTTTGGTTATCTGGACCACGTCCACGTACACCACGCCGCCGTGCGACAGCGCGCCCGTCGGTTTGCCGGGCGGCGTCAGCGGCCGGCCGTCGATCGTGAGCGTGTAGACCGCGTCGGCGGCAACTGCCGGGCGAGCGTAGCCGAGGCTTACGGCGAAAAGTGTGACGGCGAGGACGGCGAGCGAACGCTTCATGCCCGTAGTAACGCTCAAACGGCTCCGATCATTTCCTTGGTGTGCCATGCGATGTTATTCGCCCGGTCGCCCACCCGTTCCAGCTCGGCCAGGACGAAGAGCATCATAGTGCCCGCCCGGACCACGCCCGGGTCCTGCGCCATCTCTTGCTGCAAGGCTTCGATGCCCCGGTGATACAGGTTGTCCACTTCTTCATCGCGCTGAATGACCGCTTCGGCGAGTTCGGCGTCGCCCTCGGTGTAGGCGCGCATGACGTCGCGAAGCATCTCGTTTGCAATTGCGGCGATTCTTCCGATCTCCACGCGGGCGGGGCGGATCGGAATGTCGTTGAGCTTGACCGAGTTCTTCGCGATGTCCACCGCGTAGTCGCCGATGCGCTCGAGGTCCACGACGGTGTTGAGCATCGCGGCGATGGCGCGCAGTTCGCCGGCAACCGGCTGCTGCTTCCAGATGAGGTCGATGCACGCGCCTTCGATTTTGCGGCGAAGATCGTCCACGGCGTCGTCGCCTGCAACCACGCGCGCAGCGAGGTTGGTGTCGCGCCTCTCGAGCGATGCGACGGCGGCATCGAGCGCGTCGGAAACGAGCGCGCCGAGGCGCACGACGTCGAGCCGAGTCTGATCGAGCGCCTCATGGTACGCGGTGCGCATACGATGTAGTTTGCCCTTTTGCGTGAGCGACCTGCGCGCGTACGCGCTCTGCGCGTCGCTCATAGCGAGGTGTCGCCGAGACGCCCGGAAAACGACCGCCGCGATGGATACCTACGAAACGATCGTTGTCGAGCGCTGTAGTGACGCCGACGCCGCCGGCGTCGCCGTCGTCACGCTGAACCGGCCGAAAGTCCTTAATGCTCTTAATGCTGCGCTGCTTGCCGAGCTCTCGAGCGCGCTCGCATTGCTGGAAGCCGACCGCGCCGTTCGCGCGATCGTGCTGACCGGCTCGGGCGACCGCGCCTTTGCGGCCGGCGCCGACATCGGCGAACTCTACGCGATCACGAATGCCGTTGCGGGCGTTGCCGTAGCGCGGCGCGGTCAGGCCTTGACGGCCCAGATCGAAACGA
>JACRTZ010000194.1 GCA_014304965.1 Vulcanimicrobiota bacterium
TGACGATGCGCTGGATCTGCTGCGTGCCTTCGTAGATCTGCGTGATCTTCGCGTCGCGCATCATCCGTTCGACCGGATATTCGGTCGAGTATCCGAAGCCGCCGAGGATTTGCACCGCGTCGGTCGTCACGCGCATTGCCGTGTCGCCCGCCTTGAGTTTGCAGAGCGCCGCCCAGAGCGTAAGATCGGGTGACGACTCGTCGCATTTGCGCGCGGCCTCGTACAGCAAGAGGCGCGAGGATTCGACTTCTACCTTCATGTCGGCGAGCATGAATTGCAGGCCTTGCTGCTGGCCGATCGGCTTGCCGAACGCGATGCGCTCCTGCGCATACGTCGTTGCATAGTCGAGCGCGCCTTGCGCGATGCCAAGGGCTTGCGCGGCGATGCCCGGGCGCGACTTGTCGAGCACTTTCATCGCCGTCTTGAAACCGGTGCCTTCTTCGCCGAGCATGTTGGCCGCCGGCACTTCGCAGTTGTCGAAGATCAATTCGACCGTCGGCGAGCCGCGGATGCCCATCTTTTTCTCGACTTTGCCGACCTTGAAGCCCGGGAAGTTTTTCTCGACGACGAACGCGCTGATGCCGTTCGGACCTTTGGTCGGGTCCGTCACGGCGAACACGGTGACGACGTCCGCGACGCTGCCCTGCGTGATCCAAATCTTGGTGCCGTTGAGAATCCAGCCGTCGCCGCGTTTCTCGGCGCGCGTGCGCATCGAGCCGGCGGCGTCGGAACCGCTGCCGGCTTCGGTGAGCGCGTAGGCTGCGGTCCATTCCCCCGACGCGAGTTTCGGGATGAAGCGCGACTTCTGTTCGTCGGTGCCGGCGATGATGATCGGCAGGGCGCCGAGTTCTTGCACGGCGATAATCAGCGAACTCGAAGCGCACGCTTTGGCGACTTCCTCGACGACTTTGACGTAGGTCAGGAACGAGCCGCCCAAGCCGCCGAATTCGGCGGGGAACGGAATGCCGAGCAGATCGTTCTCGGCAAACAGTTTTTGAATATCCCACGGGAACTCGCCCGTTTCGTCGATCTCGGCCGCGCGCGGCGCGACCTTTGCGGCGACGAGGTCGCGGACGACCTCGAGGATCATGGCCTCCTCGTCGTTCGAGGCCTGGACCGGTGCGCTGACAGCCATGTCTTGAAGGTTCGCGCGCCCGGCGAGCCCTCCCGCGCGCCGAGGGCGTACGTCAGGTTGCCAATAATAGGCCCAGCATGGACAAAGTCGTGGCGAGCGCGGCCGAGGCGGTTGCCGACATTCCGAACGGCGCGTCGCTTGCCGTCGGGGGGTTCGGCCTCAACGGCATCCCGCAGAATTTGATCGAGGCCTTGCTCGCGCAAGGCGCGACCGGCTTAGTCACGGTGTCGAACAACTGCGGCGTGGACGACTGGGGCTTGGGCGTATTGCTGTATGCCAAGCGCATCGCGCGCACGACCGGTTCCTATGTCGGCGAGAACAAAGAATTCGAACGCCAATATCTCGGCGGCGAACTTGAGCTGGAACTCGTTCCGCAGGGGACGCTCGCCGAACGCTTGCGCGCCGGCGGCTGCGGTATCCCCGCGTTCTTTACGCCGGCAGGCGTGGGCACGCAAGTCGCCGAGGGCGGCCTGCCCTGGCGCTACGGCCCGGGCGGCGTGGTCGCGAAAGCATCGCCGAAAAAGGAAACGCGCGAATTTAACGGCCGCCGCTACGTGCTCGAAGAAGGCATCGTCACCGACTACGCGCTCGTGCGCGCGAGCGTCGGCGACCGTCACGGCAACTTGATCTTTCACAAGGCGACACGCAACTTCAATCCGCTGTGCGCGATGGCGGGTCGGATCACGATCGCCGAGGTCGAGGAATTGGTCGAACCCGGAGCGATCGATCCCGAAAACGTGCACACGCCGGGCGTCTTCGTGCAGCGCGTCGTGATGGTTGGAAAAACCGGCAAGCGGATCGAACGCGCGACGACCCGTAAGCGAGGAGCGTAGCGCCATGCCTTGGACGAGAGAACAGCTCGCGGCGCGCGTCGCGCAAGAACTGAGCGACGGCCAGTACGTCAACCTCGGCATCGGGCTGCCGACGCTCGTGCCGAACTACGTCCCGCCGGGCATCACCGTCGTGCTGCAAAGTGAAAACGGCATCCTCGGCATGGGACCGTATCCGTACGAGGGTGAGGAAGACCCCGACTTGATCAACGCCGGCAAAGAAACGGTCACGCTAAATCCCGGCGCGTCGTTCTTCGACTCGGCAACGTCGTTCGGCATGATTCGCGGCGGTCACATCGACGTCGCGGTGCTCGGCGCGATGCAGGTTTTTGCGACCGGCGACCTCGCGAACTGGATGATTCCGGGCAAACTCGTCAAGGGCATGGGCGGTGCGATGGACCTCGTCCACGGCGCAAAACGCGTGATCGTTATGATGGAGCACGTCGCCAAAGACGGCACCCACAAAATCCTCGAAAAATGTTCGCTGCCGTTAACCGGTCAGGGCGTCGTGGACCGGATCATCACTGACATGGCGGTGCTCGACGTGACGGTGCGCGGACCCGTGCTCATCGAATGTGCGCCCGGCGTGACGCCGGACGAAATCCGCAAAGCCACCGGCGCCAAGGTTACGGACTGACGCCAGAGGGGATCTAGCGCGGTTGGTCGGCCCTCGTTAGAATTGCTTGAATCGCCCCTTACGTCGAGCGGCCGAGCCGCTCGATAAAGTGGGTGCAGCGCTGCGCCATCCCTTCTCTCCGGCTCCAGTCAACGATAGTGTTGCGATCGATCTCCCCACTCAGCGCGACATCGACGGCCGTCGTCAGAGAGCTGAGGTCGTTCCAGAAGTAATACGCGCATAATCGATCTCGCACGCAATCGGTGCGATTGAGAACGTTGAGGTGTAGATTGCTCTTCGTAAGCGTGTTGTATTTCTCGACGAGGTCTGACCCGATCGAAAGCGGGCCGGGCGGAAAATCCAAGGTGAACCGGTTTCGCGCGTGGCGATAGATGCCGCCAAATTCTTTGTAGCCAAGTACGGCCAGCGTTGCGGCCGCTCTCGCGTCGCCGCCGAACGTGATGACAAAATCGGCGTCGCGAGATTGATAGCGATGCGGAGCATAGATCGTTGCTGCGCCACCGCCTGTGAGAACGGCGGTCGTGCCACTTGCGGTCAGCGCCGTGCAAACCTCAAAGCAAACGTCTTGCAGAGAAGATGTTTCGTCGATCAAAGCTCTTTGCCGGCGCGCCGCGGCCGTTTTCTCAGCCCTTCGATCTTATTTGTGACCTTTGGAAGGCTCGGCTGCAATCGGCGAAGATATGCTTGGAGCTCCGAGCGCGCGTAGTAACGAGGGCTGAGTTCGACCTCTCGTTGGCGGCCGACCACGCGCGTGGCTACAACCCCTTCGCGTTCCAGGTTACCGACGATACGTTGGACGCTGGCGAGCGGCGCCTCAACGACACGCGCAAGTTCGCGCGCATAGGTGCGTTCGAGAGTGCCGATTGCGACGAGAATTCGGGTGCGGGTCGGAGACCCAAAAATTCGGGGTGCGCTCTGCATGCACGAAGGATAACATAAATATGATCATATGACCACATTTGTATGATCGATCAGGTCGAGCGTTCGAGAAGGGCGAGGCCCGCGCCGCGGCCCGAAATCACGTGGGTCGCAGCCTCGAGCATGCCCGCACCCTGCAGCGCGAGCAACACGAAGGCGCCCAGCGCCGCGAGCGTAATGTCGCGGCTCCAGAACGCTAAGACGAAGAAGAGCAGCGCCGGCGGCGTGAGATACAGCAGCGTGACGAACAAGCGCAGCGAAGCGAGCGGTCCGCGCCGATCCACGCGGCTCGGGAAGAGCGCGTAGAGCACCAAGCCGAACGCGTGCAGCGCCCACCACAACACGAGTGCGGCCGGCAATCCAAAGAGTGCCAACTGCGGCACGCCGAGCGCAAACGCACTCCACAGCGGCAAGCCGAACAGTGCGACTGCCCCCGGCCACGAGCGGGCGACCGTCCACACGAATAGCCGCGCGCGCAAGCCGTCGGTGCCGAGCCACCAGAGCGGCTTGCCCAGTTCCTCGATCAAACCGTTCGCGACCGCCGCCGGCACGAACAAAATGAACATCAAGGCGAGCATGCCGACGATCGACATGGCGACGACGTTCTCGCCCCCCGCGACGAAGGTGGTCAGGCCGCCGATCAGGCTCCAAAACGCAAATCCGATCAGGATTCCGCGCACCGCGCGCCGCCGGCGGAGCACGAGCCAGTCTTTCCAGAGCAGCGTCCAAGCGCCGGCGGGGATGCGGGTGCCGTCGTAGTGCTGCCGGCGGACGAACGCGGGCAAGCGCGCGGCGATCGCGTTACGCAAACCGCCGGGCGATATGAGCAATGAGGCCGCGTACAGGTCCGGCAATGCGCCACGCCCGAGCGCGACCCCGGCAGCAAGGAGCAGCACGGTCAGCGCGACGAGCCCGAACAGGACCGCGCCGTTTCCGCCGAGCGCCGCGAAGACGAACCTCCCGAAATCGAGACGCAGCAAGACCTTCGCGAGCGGTGCGACGCTTTCCGGACCGAGCAGCACGACCGCGGTGACGAGTGCGTACGTCGCCCCGAGCGCAACCGACGTCCATGCCAGAATTCGCAGCGGCACGCCGAATCGTCCGCGACCTGCGAGAAATGCCGGCATGCCCGCTGCCGTCACGAGCATGACCGCAAGAAAACCCGCGAATAGCGCGCGCCCGAGCGTTCCCGAACCGACGTTGCGCGGCGCGAACACGAGCGCGTAAAACGCAAGTTGCGCGAGCCACATCGGCGTCCGGGCGAGCATCTGCCGCAGCTGCAGCCAGAGCACGACCGTTCGCGAGCCGAGCGCCGAATTTGCGACGACGAGGGCTTCGGCAGGGGAACGGAAGGCGGCGATCCTTCCGCTCGCATGGGTCGCAACCGTTAATCCGATCATCACGAGATAGAGCGCGCCGAAGAGTCCCGCGGCTTCGCTCCCGATGCTCGATGCGATTCCGGCGCCCGCCGGCGCCGTTGCGCGCCGAAACGTGAACAGGCCGAGCATAGCAACGTACGGCAGCCAAATCGCAAGGCGGCCCGGCGACCGAACGAGCGCGAAAAATTGATTGCGAAAGTGCCGCCCTTCGAGATAGAGGAGCGCGTTCACGCCGTCAGTTCGAGGAATACGTCCTCAAGCGTACGTCCGGCCGTCGCACGCTCGCGGAACTCGGCGAGCGGGCCGCTCGCCAGCATGCGGCCGGACTTGAGAATCAGCAGGCGGTCGCACAACGCGTCGGCGGATTCGATCAGGTGCGTGCTCATCGCGATGGCCGTGCCCGCGTCGCGCAGCGTCCCGATGAGGTCGCGCAACTCTCGCTGGCCTTTGGGATCGAGGCCGATCATCGGCTCGTCGAGCAGCAACACGGGCGCGCCCGCCAAGATCGTCGCCGCCACGAGCGTCTTTTGGCGCATACCCTTAGAAAGCGTTTGTCCGAGCGCGTCGCGCACGCTCTCGAGATCGAGGCGCGCCAGCAAATCGTCGGCTCGCGCTTCCCACCCGGAGATGCGGGCCGCGCGCGCCGCAAAGGCCAGATGTTCCCACACGGTGAGCATCGGATAGACTTCAGGCGTTTCCGGAATCAGCGAAATCGTGCGTCCGCGGTCGGGTCCGAGCGGCGCGCCCGCGAACCGCAGCGTGCCGCCGTCGGGCCGCAGAAGCCCGCACAGACACAAGAACGTCGTCGTCTTGCCCGCGCCGTTCGGACCGAGCAATCCGAGCACTTCGCCCGGCTGCAATTCAAACGAGACCGCGTCAACCGCGGTCTTTCGTCCGAAGCGTTTCGTCAAGCCCTCGACAACGAGCGCGCCCGTGCTCACGCGGGCATTTCCTGGAACTCAGGCGGGTTCTTTTGAAATTGGGTGCGATAGAGCCGCGCGTACGTGCCGCCGCGTGCGAGCAGTGACTGGTGCGAACCGCTCTCGACGATGCGGCCGCCCTCGAGCACGAAGATCACGTCCGCGCTCAAAATCGTCGAGAGACGGTGCGCGATCACGAGGCTCGTGCGTCCACGCATCAGCGGAACGAACGCGGCCTGAATAGCGGCTTCGTTCTCCGAGTCGAGCGCGCTCGTCGCTTCGTCGAGAATCAGAATCTTCGGATCTTTGAGCAGGACGCGCGCGATCGCCAAGCGCTGGCGTTCGCCCCCCGAAAGTTTGTGACCGCGTTCGCCCACGATCGTGTCGTAGCCGTGCGGTAAACCCGCAATGAAACCGTGGATGCTGGCGGCGCGTGCGGCCGCTTCGAGTTCCGCCTGCGTCGCCGACGGCTTGCCGTAGCGCAGATTGGACGCGATCGTGTCGTGGAAGAGATACGTTTCTTGGGTCACGATGCCGATGTGCTCGCGCAGCGCGGCCAGGTCGAGCGAACGCAAGTCGTGCCCGTCCACGCTCACCCGGCCTTCTTGCGGATCGTAGAAGCGCGACAAGAGCTGCGTGACCGTCGTCTTGCCGGCGCCGGAAGGTCCGACGAGCGCGGCGACCCCTCCGGGTTCGATCTGCAGCGACACGTGTTCGAGCGCGAGGCGCTCGCCGTCGTACGAAAACGAGACGTCCTCGAACGCGACCTCGCCCCGCACCGTTTCCAATCGCTCGCGCGGCCCCGCTACTTGGGCGCCTTCGCGTTCCATGTCGAGATATTCGAAAATGCGTTCGAACACGGCGAGAGCACTCACGATCTGCACTTGGATTCCGGCAAGCGCCGAAGCGGGTCCATAGAGGCGGCCGAGCAGCGCGATGAATGCGACGATCGTGCCGACGGTGGCCGCTTCGCGAATGACGAGATAGCCGCCGGTCAACCACACGATCGCCGGACCGACGATGACCATGGCGGTGATCGCGGCGATGAACCAGCGGCCGACCATTGCGAGACGAATCTCCAGGTCCATGAGGTCGGTGCCGACTTTGTAAAAGCGCGTCGCTTCGAACGTCTCGCGAACGAACGATTTGATCAGCGTGATGCCCGAGATGGAGAGCGTCTCTTGCGTCATGCTCTCGATCTCATCGCGTTTCTCGCGCGTCGCTTTCCGCACCTGATACATCTTGCGGCCGACCGGACCGAGCGGCAAGATCATGAGCGGGACGACTGCGAGCGCGACGAGCGAAAGACGCCAGTCGAGTACGAACATCGTGACCACCGTCGTCACGATCATCGCAACGTTGGTCACGATGCTGACGAGCGTTCCCGTGACCACGTTGTCGACGTTGTCCACGTCGCTCGAAACACGGTTCATAATTTCGCCGGTCTTCGTGCTCGTGAAGAACGCAATCGGCATGTGATGTAAGTGCGCGACGAGGCTCGTGCGCAGGTCGCGCATGATGCCCTCGCCCACGAACGAATTCAAGTAGCCTTGGAGAACGCCGAGCATCCCGCCCACCACGGCGGAGGCGACCATCGCGCCGACGTCAACCCAGAGCGCGTGGGCGTCGGGGTGCCGCGGCGCGAGTGCGACGTCCACCAGGTGGCGGGTGAATAACGCCGGAGCTAGGCCGATGACGGCGCCGATGAGGATGCAGACGAGAACCATCGTCTCTTGGCGCGCGTACGGTAGAAAGAGCGCCAGGATGCGCCGCCACTGCACGGGCTTGCGCACGCGCGGCTTCTCTGGATTGTACATGGATGACCACATCAGGTGCATCCCGCCGCCGCCCATCATTTCGCGTCCTTCGACCCGAAACGCCGGGCTTCAGTTGCCCGTGCACGGCTTCGAAGGCACGTCCCCGTTCACCAGGGGGCGGAACCGCACCGCGGCGGAATTTAGCCGGTCATTCTGACGTTCTCCAAACCGTGATCCAACATTTTCTGCGAGGCGCGCCCTTTCTGAAGCGGTGCTCGCTTGCTGCCGCCGTCATCGTCGCGTTGCTAGCACCGCAGACGGCTCGCTCCGGTGCGTTGCCGGCGCTGGAGCGGTTCGACGTGTGGTGGTCTCGCGTGCACGACTTTTCGGTAACGATCGACGCGTACGAAGCGCTCGGCAGCCGCAGTGAGACCTCCACGATCCGGTATACGTTTCGCGAACCGGATCGGGCGAAACTCGAAATCACGGCCGGCGCCGGGCGGGGCGGAGTCGTCGTGTGGCGGGGAGGGAATGGGGTCGTCGCCTACAAGCGCGGCTTCAGCCTCATCAAATGGCACCTCGACGCGCACGATGCGCGCGTCGTCTCGTTGCGCGGCAACAGCATCTTCACGCCCAACATTGGGCGAACGCTGGCATGCTTCGACGCGCACCGCGTGCGCGTCGCCGAGGTTCCGGGCTTGCACTTCGACGGCCAACCGACCGAAGTCGCCACCCTGGATCGCGGCGTGAGCTGCGCGGACGATCCCCCCGAGGACAAGACCATCACGCGCGACGTGGTGCTCGTTTCGCCGAACGGGCTGCCCCTGTTACGCGAGCGCTTCGAAGGCGATCTGCTGATCGAGCGGTGGCGCTTGCGCGACCTGAAGATCAACGTCGGCTTGAAAGATTCAGACTTCCGATAGCAGGCTGGGGAAGAATTCCCGTACCACTAAGCCGCTAGGCAAAAGGACCGCGGCGACTGGTGCGCGGAGCTTTTCCGCAGCCTGCTCCCTGCTAGGTCGGCTTGGCTGCGCTATCTTGGCGCAGTTTGGCCAATTCCTTGAACAGTTTTAGCTCGCGTTCGGAAAGGTTGGCGGGGAGCGTTCCCACGAGCCGCACGTATTCGTCGCCGTGGCCGCCGCCTTTAACTTTCGGCATCCCCTTGCCCGTCAAGCGCAGGCGCTGATTGTTCTGCGTGCCGGGCTTGATCGTCATCGTCACTTCGCCCGTCATGGTCGGCACGCGAACTTCGCCTCCCAAAATCAAATCGTACATGGACGTCGGCACGTCGATGTGCAAGTCGTCGCCGTCCCGCTCGAAGCGGTCGTCGTCCTTAACCCGCGCGACGAGGTAAAGGTCGCCGTTCGGACCACCGCCCGCGCCCTTCGAACCCTGACCGGCGAGGCGTATCCGCTGGCCTTCGCGCACGCCTTTTGGGATCGTGACGTCGAAGCGTTTGGTAACGATTTCGCGGCCGGTTCCGTGGCACGCCGGGCAGATCGCGTTGTTGAGGACGCCGTTGCCGCCGCAACGCGAACAGGCGCCCTCGATCTGTAGCGAGATGGACTTCGTGCCGCCCTCGTATGCTTCGGCGAGCGTGAGATCGAGCGGCGTCTCCAAATCGCCCCCGCGTCGCGCGACGTGGGTCGCCGACGTCTGGCGCCGGCCGACGCCCGAGAAGAAGGCGTCGAAAAAGTCTGAGAACCCGCTCGTGCCGTCCGGCTCGAACCCGTCGAAGCCGTTTTCGTGGCCGCGCTGCGTGCGATACTGCCGTTGCGCGTCGGCTTGCTGCGAAACGCGCTGCCAGTCGGCGCCGAGCGCATCGTACTTCTTGCGCTTTTCGGAATCGCCCAGGACCTCGTAGGCCTCGGTGATCTCTTTGAACTTCTCTTCGGCGTTCTTGGCGTCGCTCGGATTTTGGTCGGGGTGCCACTTGCGCGCGAGCTTGCGGTACGCCGACTTGATGTCTTTTTCCGAAGCCGATTTCGGGACGCCTAGGACTTCGTAGTAGTCGCGGTATTTCAACGCGCGAACTTCACGCGTTCTTCTTCGCGACCAGGACCAGGGCCGGGCGAATCAATTCGTCGTCGAGCAAATAGCCGCGTTGGACTTCTTCGAGCACCACGTCGTCGTCCACGCCCTCGGCTTCGCGAGTGCCGATCGCTTCGGCAAAGCGCGGGTCGAACGGTTTGCCCAACACGTCGACAGGCCGAATCCGCTCGCTTGCGAGCAAACCCTCGAACCCCTTGAGCGTGGCGTTGAGGCCTTCGCGCACGGCGTTCGAGTCGTCGTAGGTGAGCGCGCGCTGGAGGTTGTCGAGCACCGGCAAGAACTTGCCGAGCAAGGCCTTGCGCGCGAATGCGGCGCGGTCCGTCGCGCTGCGTTCCGTCCGCTTGCGGACGTTTTCTGTTTCGGCGAGTGCGTACTGGAGGTCGCGGAAGCGCTCTTCGGCGAGTGT
>JACRTZ010000239.1 GCA_014304965.1 Vulcanimicrobiota bacterium
GAATGATGATCAGTCGTTTGATGTTCGCGGCCTGCGCCGCGCTGTTGCTGGGCGCCGCGTCGCCGCCGCCGGCCGCGCGGAGCGGCACGCTGAGCGCCGCCGCGCGCGGCGTTCTCGATGCGTACGTAAACGCTCTCGGTGCAGGTCGCTATGGCGACGCCTACGCGTTGTTGACGGCAGAAGAGCGGAAGTATTTCGGATCGCCCGCCAATTACGCGTCGACGTTTTCCGCCGATCGCCTCAAGATCGGCAAGTATAAGTTGCTGCGGGTTGAGGTCGTTCCGCCGAACGGCGTCGTGGCCGTCGTCTCCGAAGACGTGCAATTCTTCGACCACGCTCATCAAGTGACGGCGACCGCGACCGCGCGCGTCGCGTACGGCCTGATCGACGAACACGGCAAGATCCGCGTCAAAGATCCGTATCATCCCTGGCGCGCGGTGGCGCCCAAGAACGCGACGGCCGACGTTGACGGCTACCGCGTCACGATTCGCAAGCTTTCCTTTTTTACCGGGCGGCTCGAAGTGCTGTTGACGTTCGCAAACCTTTCCGACGCGACCGTCACGGCGCTTCCCTACGGGCGCAGCGTCCTCAAAGATGACGCGGGTCAAGTGCAGCGCCTGATCGCGACGAAAATCGCCGGGCTGACCGACAAGAATCTCTACCTGGGCTTGCGCCTTGCCGCGAGCGGCCAGTACACGGGCGCCCTGACGTTCCTGACCGCCGACCGCTACGCGCCCAAGAGCCTGCAGCTGACGGTCGGCAAGATGCTCAAGGACGGGGGCGAGGAGCCCTTCGAGCTCACGCTGCCCGTGGTCCCGATCCCCCCGGCCGGCCAATAACGAGTCCGAGATACGGATTCCCGGCCCGCGCCGCCGTTCTTCAAGAGGAGACCGATAGGGCCGGGGATAACACGCGGCACGTATCGGCGGCGGAACTTTCAGAAGGCCGTCGAGTCTTTTTCCGTGCCAACGGGAGTCAATTTTATGCGTCGTCTCGCCCTCTCGGTCATCGCCTCATGCGGCATCGCCATCATCGCTGCATGCGCGGGCCCGGGGACCGGTTTTTCCGGAACGCCCGGCAACAACACGACCGTGCCGGATGCGATCGTTTTCCAAAACGGCTCCGCGGGAGTCAACGATTTCTTCGTCGCACCGAACGGCAACGCTCCGCTGCTGATTTCGGCAACAGGCGTCAGAGGCGCCGGTGTCGGTACGACGATCATACCCGACCTCGTTTTCCAGTGGTCGGCACAGTACGCTCCGGCCGGCACCACCTACGTGCGGACCGGTTCGCCGAACGGCAACGTGACCTGCGGAACGCCGCCGGTCGCCGCGACCTTCCCGATCAACTCGCTGCTCCAGCAGGGTAACGGCGGCGTTGCCTACGGTAGCCCGGCCTACCAAGGCAGCAACTACACGCAACTGGCGTTCCAGCCGGGCAGCAACCCGCCAAACTACACGCAGCAAGCGTCGCAAATCTTCGTCGGACCTCCGACGTCGGGCGGCGGCCCCGTTCAGCCCACGCCGGCAACGACCGGGAACTACTGCATGTACATCACTGCAATCCATGGTCCGAGCGGACGCTCGGGCACCGTGCTCGTGGTCGTCGGCAACGGCCCTTAGGAAGCACTCGGAACCACGTCATCCGAAGGGCCGCGCAAGCGGCTCTTCGCCGTTCTCGGGCCGTGACGGCATCTACGCGATCGTGGATGCCGCCGCGCTCGCCGAGCCCGAAGCGCTGCTCGACGCCGTGCTCGCGGCCGGCATCGGCGTCGTACAGTATCGAGCGAAGGCCGGCGTAGACCGTGCGCTCGTGCGCCGGCTGCATCGAGCGACGCGCGCCGCGGGCGCGCTGCTGATCGTCAACGACGACCTTGCGGCGGCACAGGACGCCGACGGCCTGCACGTCGGCCAAGAAGATCTCAGCAGGTTCGACGTCCGCGTTTTGCGCTCGGAATTGCGCGGCAAAGTGCTCGGAGTGTCGTGCGGCGACGCAAACGAAGCGCGTGCGGCGCAGGATGCGGGCGCGGATTACGTCGGGGTCGGCCCGTTCGCGGCGACGTCCGCCAAGGCCGACGCCGGCGCGCCGATCGGCGCTGAGGGCATCGCGCGCGTTGCGCGCGCCGTCGCGATTCCGGTCGTTGCCATCGGCGGAATTTCGTACGGCGAACTGGCGGCGGTTGCCGGTGCGGGCGCGCGATTCGCCGCCGTCATATCGGCGCTGGTGCGCGGCGGCGAGTACGCGGCGAACGCTCGCGCGCTCGTCGCCGAGTGGCGTCGCGTAACGGGAAGGCGCGCGTGAGCGCCCCGTTCGTCTGCGTGATCGGCACGAGCGAACCGTGGAACGCCGCCGGACTCGGACGCGATCTGCTGACGCTTGCCGAATGCGGTGCGCGCGGCGTCTGCGTCGCCTGCGGCGTGTCCGCGCAAGACGGCGCCGGCGCGTTCGCGCTGCACGAGGTTGCAAGCGATCTGATCGAAGCGCAGTTTGACGCGCTTGGGGTTGCCCCGATCGCCGCATTCAAAGTGGGTGCGCTGGCGAGTGCGGCAACGATCGCGGCGGTCGGCCGCCGGTTGCAAGCCCCCGGCGTTCCGGTGGTATACGATCCGGTGCTCGCAACGAGTGCGGGCGGCCGCTTCGCGCGCGAGGACGCCCTGCCGGCGATCCTTCGCGACCTCGTGCCACGCAGCACGCTCGTGACGCCGAACGCTCGCGAGGCGGGCGAATTACTGGGCGCGCCGGTGCAGACGGTGCGGCAGATGGAAGAGGCCGCGCGCGCGCTCGTGGCACTCGGCGCCGCCGCGGCGCTCGTCACTGGCGGTGATCTCGTGGGCGACGAGGTAACCGACGTCCTCTACGACGGTGAAACGCTCGTCTATCGCCAGCCGCGAGTTGCCGGCGGCATGCGCGGAACGGGCTGCATGCTGTCCGCCGCGATTGCGGCCGCGCTTGCGGGCGGAGCGCCGCTGAGAACGGCGGTCGAGGGCGGGCGCGCGTTCGTGCGCGCCAAGTTGGAGCGCGCCGTCGCGGCCGGCGGCATGAGGCTCGCCGATTGAGTCCAATGAGCCCGTGCAGATGACGACAACGAATTCAGGTGCGGGCGTGCGGCGCAGAATCATGTCCGGAATGCGCCCGACCGGACGCCTGCATTTGGGCCATCTCGTCGGTGCGCTCTCCCAATGGGTTGAGTTTTCGCGCAACGACGAAACGTTTTTTGAAGTCGCCGATTTGCACGCGCTCACGACCGGCTACGAGGATACGGCGAATTTGCGCGACGTTGTCGTGGACAACGTGCTCGACTGGCTTGCGGCCGGTGTGGATCCCGAGCGCTCGGTCATTTACGTGCAATCGCACGTACCTGAGATTTCCGAACTGAACTTGCTGCTGTCCATGATCGTACCGGTCGCGTGGCTTACGCGCGTGCCGACGTACAAAGATCAGATCGAAGCCCTTGGCTCGGAGATCGCAACCTACGGCTTTCTTGGGTACCCGCTCATGCAGTTGTGCGACATCGCGGTGATGCGCGGCGACACCGTCCCGGTCGGGCGCGATCAGTTGCCGCATTTGGAGTTCGGACGCGAGGTGGTGCGGCGCTTCAACCACCTCTACGGCCAAACGCTGGTCGAACCGCAAGCGACGCTGTCGGAATTTCCGGACGTTCCCGGTACCGACAACCGGAAGATGTCGAAATCCTACGGCAACACGATCGATATCGCCGACGACGACGCGACGACTGCAAAAAAAGTGCGCTCGATGGTTACCGATCCCTTGAAAGTTCGGCGCGGCGATCCCGGCCGCCCGGAGATCTGTCCGGTTTGGGCGCTGCACCGCATCGTCAATGCGGAGCGCGTACCGTGGGTGGAGGAAGGCTGTCGCAGCGGCGCACTAGGATGCGTCGATTGCAAGTCGGAGCTGGCAGTGAAGCTCAATGCGTTCATGGCGCCCGTGCGCGAGCGGCGCGCAAGCCTCGATGCGCGCGCCGTCGCGGCCATCTTGGAATGCGGCGCTCAAAAAGCGCGCGCCGTCGCGAGCGGTACGCTCGCCGCGGTCAAGCGCGCGATGCATCTACCCTAGCGCGACGTTTTCGCTCGTGCTTTCGCGCGCTCTTTGACGGCGCGCTCGCGCTCGACCGTCCCGGCGGCGATCGACTGCAATTTTTCTTCGGGCAGCGCGTCCATCACATACGCGACGAACGCGCTTACGTCACGCTCGAGCTCGGCATCGATGCTCGTGAAGTTGAAGCACGCTTTGCCGTGTTTGCGCTTTTTGAGCGCCGGCGAAGCGCCGCTCATCAGCCCCGGATCGAAATAGACCGGCATGAGATGCAGCGACACGTAGCGCTTACGCGCTTCGAGCCAGGCTATGTAGAACGGGCGGCCGCGGGACAGATCGGTTTTTGCAAAAAGCGCGTAGCGGCCCGGCGTCGCCTCTTCGCGCAGCCGGCCGGCGTGCGGTTTGAGAACCGCCGTCAGGCGCTTGACGATCTCGGCGAAGTCCGTCGTCGTCTCGGCAGGGCGTTGCTTGCTTGCGGCCATGCCCGCGGGGGTTCGCCACGGTTCGCGGCTCGTTTCTTTTCGTGGCTGGTTTGCCGTCCGGAACGACCACTCGCCATGGGCTTCCACTCGACCGGCTCGGTCCGCCGCCTCCGCCTTGGCGCTCGCGGCCGCTCCGTCGGCTGCCGGCGGCGCACCGCCGCTCGAGGATCGGCGCGTCGTGCTTGGCGACGGGACGCCGTTTGCGACGGAAGCCGGGATCTTGCCCGTGGATACCGCGGTGTTCGATTTGCCGGGTCTCGCGCAACTGCGTCTACACGACGGTCGGCTCGTTCACGACCGGCAACCAGACCTCGAGGGTATCTAGGGGCGAAAACCCGGTAACGCCTGCGCCATGCGCGCGAGCGCCGCTTCGATGAGCGGCATCGCGGTCGCGTACGACATGCGCAAATAGCCCGCGCCGGCCGGTCCGAACGACGATCCGCCGAGCGCCGCGACGCCGGCTTCTTCGAGCAGGTACGATGCGAGCGCGCGGTCGTCGCCGGTAATGCGCGTGACGTTAGGAAATACGTAGAAGGCGCCGGGCGGCACGACGCAACTGATGCCGGGCAGGGCGTTGAGGCCTGCGACGATCCGGTCGCGCCGGCGGCGAAATTCGTTCACCATGGCGAGCACCGGTTCGTCGGGCCCTTCGAGCGCCGCGATGCCCGCGCTTTGCACGAACGTGGCGGTGCACGAGTACGTGTTCTGTCCCATCAACGCAACGACTCGCGCGAGCGACGCGGGCATGATCGCATAGCCGAGCCGCCAGCCCGTCATGGCGTACGCTTTCGAGAAACCGTCGAGCACGACCGTGCGCTCGCGCATGCCGGGCACTGCGGCGATCGAAAAGAAATCAGCGTCGTACACGTTGCGGCAGTAGATTTCGTCCGAGACGACGGTGAAGTCGTGACGAATCGCGAGCTCCGCGATCGTTTCCAGATCGGCGCGGGTCAGCACGCCGCCGGTTGGATTGTGCGGCGAGTTGAGAATCAGCACTTTCGTTCGATCCGACACGGCCGCGGCCAGCTCGTCGAGGTCGAGCCGGAAACCGTACCGCTCGTAGAGCGGGATGCGAACCGGCTGCGCCTGCAGGTAGGCCGAGCACGACGCGTACGCGGGATACGCGGGATCGGCGAACACGACTTCGTCGCCGGGATCCACGAGCGAGCACAAGACGTTCCAGATCATCGGTTTGAGACCCGGACTCACGACGACTTCGTCCGCGCCGAAGGCCGGCGCGATGCCGCGGAAGCGCGACGCATAGGATGCGATCGCTTCGCGGAAGGGCGCGATGCCGGCGGACGGCGTGTAGTGCGTTTGGTTCGCCTCGATGCCCGCGATGCCGGCGCGTTTGACGTGTTCGGGCGTGTCGAAGTCGGGTTCGCCGACGAAGAGCGAAACGATGTCCCGCCCTTGCGCTTGGAGTTCGCGAACCCGTGCGAGCGTTTCGAAGGCGCCTTCGGCGCCCAGACGACCCGCAGCGGCCGAGGTAGGAATCGTGGTTGCCAGCATGCGGCTGATTTCGGGCTAGCCGCCGATTTTCTTGTGGAAGTATTCGGCGAGGATGCGCCGCGCGATCGGCGCGGCAACGGAGGCGCCGTAACCGCCGGTTCGTTCCATGAAGACGGCGATCGCGACCTTCGGGTTCTTGGAGGGTGCGTACGCGACGAACCAGGTCGTGTTCGGGCCGTGGCCGCCGTCGGTCTCGACGGTGCCCGTCTTTCCACCGAACGGTAGGCCCGGAATCGCGAGACCGTAGGCCGTTCCGCCGGGATCGGTGACTTGGTCCATTCCCGCACGCACTTCGCGCAAGGCCTCGGCGGTAACGGGAACCCGGCGGATCACCTCGTGATTGAAGCGTTTGACGACGCGGCCTTTGGCGTCGCGGATCTCTTCGACGAGGTGCGGCCGGTACAAGGTCCCGCCGTTGGCGATCGTTGCCGCGACGTTGGCCATCTGCAGCGGCGTGGCTTGCATCGCGCCTTGTCCGATTGCAAGCTGGCACACGTCGCTCGGCTCGAGGGGGAGGCCGTAGACTTTCATGGACCACGCGTTGGTCGGCCAATTGCCCGCATATTCGTTGGGAATGTCGATTCCGAGTTTTTGGCCCAGTCCGAATTGCAACGCGTAGTGACGCAAGCGTTCGTGACCGAGCCGGTCACCGAGTTGGTAGAAATATCCGTCGGACGAAGCGGCGAGCGCGCGGATGAAGTCGGTCGTGCCGAGGCCACCCGCGGCGATGTCGGTGAAGACTTGTCCGTGACAGTACCACGAGCCCGAATCGTAGAGCACTTGATTTTTGCCGATGACGCCGGTCGAAATCGCGGCACTTCCGGTCACCATTTTGAACGTCGAGCCGGTCGCGGTCGCGGCGGCAATCGCTCGGTCGTAAAACGGCCGCAGCGGATCGCTCAGGTAGCGCGCGTAGGCGGCGCTCGAAATGCCGGTTGCAAAATCGTTCGGGTTGAAATTCGGCGCCGAGGCGAGCGCCATCACGCCGCCGTCATTGGGATCGAGCGCTACCACCGCACCCGCCAAACGCCGGCCTTGGAGTTTTCCCCAGGCCGCGAGTTGATCGTTGAGCGCTACCTCCGCAATGCGTTGCAGACGCCAATCGAGCGCGAGCCGTAAACTCTTGCCCGGTATGGGATCCACCGGCCCCAGGTGCCGCACGAGACGGCCTTGCGCGTCCACTTCGATCTGCTCGCCGCCGGGGGTTCCGCGTAACGTGTCGTCGTAGGTGAATTCGAGGCCGTCCTTGCCGACGACGTCGTTGGGCGAATAACCGCGCCTCTTGCGCTCGCGGTATTCTTCCTCGCTGATCTGTCCGACATAGCCGAAGACGTGCGAGCCGGCGTTGCGGTACGGGTAGTCGCGGACGGGCTGCGCTTCGAGATCGATGCCGATCAGCGATGCTTGCGCTTCGGCGAGGCGCGCCATTTGCGCGGTCGTCAGCGCGTCGACCAAGATGACCGGACCGTACGGCTCGTACGCGGCCACCTCTTCGAAGCTTTTGTAATTGACGCCGTGATGGTGGAGCAGCCTGTTCCAGAGGCGCGTCTCGGGGACGGCGAGCGTTCTCGCGAGCAGCCGCATGACCGCGACCGGGTCGCGAACTTCCGACGGTACGATCGCGCACACGAACGACGGGCGGCTGCGGACGAGAACGACGCCGTTGCGATCGGTCAGCCGGCCGCGCGGTGCCGCCACCGGAATGCGCCGGATTTGGTTGGCGCGGGCGGCGCGCTCGAAACGCGCGCCCTCGAAAATCTGCACTTGCGTGAGACGCGCGGCGAGCGCGGCGATCGCGAGCGCCAGCAGGGCGATGAATGCGCGTAGCCGCCACGGATCTTGAAGGTGCAGGATCGTTCGGCGCGGTTCAGCGGAAAAAGACACGCGAAACTTCCAGGCGCGGGATGAATGCGAGCGCGGCGTAGGCGATGAGCGCGCAGAAGAGCGCTTGCCATAAGACCGCATGCACGTGCAGCGTTGCGAGCGGCAGCGGCCGGCCTTCGATGCGCACGACCATTGCGAAGAGCGCGTAGCGCGCCAGCGTTGCGCCTGCGGTAAAAAGCGCGACGCGCAGCGGGCCTTCGGTCGCGACCGTGTTCGACGCGCGCCCCGCGAGCGCACCCGTGATGCCGGTTGCGATCGTCCAGCCCGCACCCGTCCAGCCCGCGAGCGCGTCCTCGCACGCGCCCGCGATGGTGCCGATCAGCACGCCTTGCATCGTCCCCGCGCGCAGCGCGTACCACAACACGACGAGCAGGACGAAGCTCGGCAGCGCGCCGCGGAACGTCAGCATTTGTGCGAGCGTCGATTGGACGATCAGCGCCGCGAACAGCGCGAGCGCCGGTTTCCACCACGCCGGCGGGTCGGCGACGAGCGCCGGGACGCCTTCGCCGCGCGGGTTACTTGGGTAGAACAAGGACGCGTTCCAAGCGCCCGAACGAAGCGGACGGTTCGATGACCGCCGTTTGATAGAGCGCGCCTTCGGCGTGAAAAATCTTGACGATCTTCCCAATCGGAAATCCGGTGTGAAACGAACGCCCTTCGCCCGTGACGACGTAGTCGCCGTCGCGCAGACGCGCGTCTTGCGATACGTACTGCAGTTGCATGCGCGTGCTGGTGCCGGCCGCAATGCCCCACCAGCGGCCGCGCTGGACGATCGCCGGGAGCTTGCTCGCGGGATCGGTCAGGAGCAAGACTTTGCTCGTTACCGGTTCGACCGTGACCACGCGGCCGACGGCGCCGCCCTCGTTGACGACGCCTTCGTCCGGCCGCACGCCGGCATTCGCGCCTTTGTCGATCGTGACGATGCGCGACTGACCTTCGGGGTCGTACGCGATGATGCGCGCCTCGATGCTGCCCGGCTCCTTGGCGGACAGCTCGCCGAGCGCGCGCACGCCGGGCGCCTGCGCAACGGCCTCCCGCAGGCTCGCGTTCTCGCGTTCGAGCGTGCCGTTCTTCTCCTTGAGATCGCGATTGTCGCGCGAGAGGTGCGGGGCGTTCGCTACGCTTTCAAACGCGCCGCGCACGCCGCCGAGCGTCGCCGCCACGCCGCTTTGGACCAGCGAGAACGCCGTCGTCACCGTGAGATTGAAAATGCTCGGACGGCCCGACCTGGCCGCATCGATTTGAACGAGAGCGATCAGCGCGGCGACGATCACCGCGCCGATTAGGGCGAATAACTTTCTCTCATCCCGATACGTAAAGATTGATACCACCTCGTCAGCCGGTCCGCGTGCGGACGCAGCCGCTCGAGCAACGTGGGCGAGCCTAGGATTTCACCCGCGCCGCGAGCGACGCAGGTCAGCGGATCGAATGCGACCGTCGTCGGTACGTTCGTGCGCAAGCCGATTTCGTGTGCTATTCCGGCGATCAGCGCTCCCCCGCCGGCGAGCGTGATGCCGCTTTCGATCAGGTCGGCCGCGACTTGCGGCGGAACCGTTTCCAGAACGGAGACGATCCCTCGCACGATGCGTTCGATCCCTTCGCGCATCGCTTCGCCGACGAGGTTTTCGGCCACTTCACGCGAGCGCGGGCTGCCGGCGTCCAGATCTATGCCGTTGACCATGGCGGGCGCGCGCCCGGGCGGACGGCCGGCGTATCCCAACTCGCACTTCAGCCGCTCGGCCGTCACCGTCCCGATCGAGAAGCGCTCGGCCCGCAACGCGCGGACGATCGCGGAATCGAAGCCGTCGCCGCCGGTCTGCAAGGACCGCAGGCGGATGACGCCTGCCTGCGCCAGGATGGCGATCTCGGTCGTCCCGCCGCCGATGTCCACGACCATCTGCGCGCGGATCGACGTAATGTCGATGCCGGCGCCGACGGCGGCCGCGACCGCGGTCGGAACGTAGGTGGACCAGCGGGCGCCAGCCGCCCGGACCGCTTGCTCGATCGCTTTGCACTCGATGTCCGTCGCGCACCCCGGAAC
>JACRTZ010000001.1 GCA_014304965.1 Vulcanimicrobiota bacterium
GTCGAAGAAGCCGGCGCGACCAAACTCTTCGTGTTCAACGACTTGCGTCCACGCCAACGCAACAATCTCGAGAAGATCGTGCCGGTCCCGATCGTGGACCGGACGATCGTGATCCTCGACATCTTCGCCCAACGCGCGCGCAGCCGTGAAGGCAAACTGCAAGTGGAACTCGCGCAACTGCGGCACCGGCAGTCGAACTTGATCGGGGCGAACTCTGCGCTCTCGCGGCTCGGCGGCGGCGTGGGCACGCGCGGGCCCGGCGAAACGAAGTTGGAAGTAGACCGGCGACGCATATCGTCGCGCATCTCGATGCTGCGCGAGCAACTCGAAGGCGTCCGTCAGTCGCGCGCGACGCGGCGCTCACCCCACGGCAGTGCGCCGCTCGTCGCCCTCGTCGGCTACACCAACGTCGGCAAGTCCTCGCTGCTCAACCGGCTCGCGCGGACCCAAGGTGCGAGCGGTGCGTTCGTTGCGGATCAGCCTTTTGCGACGCTCGATCCGACCTTGCGCCGCGTCTACGTCGCACCGGGAGCGTACGTGCGCCTGATCGACACCGTCGGTTTCATCACCGAGTTGCCGAAAGAGCTGATCAACGCGTTTCGCGCGACGCTGGAAGAACTTGAGGGCGCGGACATGCTCGTTCACGTCATCGACGCATCGAATCCGGATTGGCCGCGTCAGCGCGCAAGCGTGGACGCGATTTTGCACGATCTCGGCGTTGACGCGAAGCCCACGATTTTGGCCCTGAATAAGGTGGACGCGCGGGCCGGCGACGCGCAGCCGCCCCTACCGGCCGGTGCGGTACCGGTCAGCGCCAAAACCGGCGCCGGCCTCGACGATCTGCGGGCCGCGATCGCGGCTTGCGCGCCGGTGGTCGAGCACGCCTGATGACGCGAGTTTCGCGTCTTTTGGCGCTCGCGCTTAGCGCCGTGTTGCTTTCCGCCTGCGCGTCCACGACATCCGACGCGAACGAAGGCGATCCGTACGTGCGGGCGTTTCGCAGCGTGCGGCCGAGCGTCGTGCTGCTCACGATGAAGATCCCGAGCGACAAGAAGAAGGGCGAGTGGGACGACGCCTTCGGAAGCGGCCTCGTCGTCGCCAGCGGCGATTGGGGGACGCAAATCGCGACCGAAGAACACGTGATCCACGGCGCGCGCGATTTGCACGTGACCTATAATGAAAAGACAACCGCGCAAGCGCGCGTGGCGGCGCGCGACGTGAAGAACGATTTGGCGCTCGTTGAGACGAGCGCGACCGGGCTCGTGCCCGCGCGACTGGGAATTTCGAGCCGGCTCGAACCCGGCACGCAGATCGGCATTGCGGGCTTTCCGATTCCCGACGCCTTTCAGGACGAGGGACTGGGCGTCGCAACCTCGCTCTATTCGGGACGCGTGGCCGCCATTCGCAGAGATGCGCTCGAACTCGACGCGCCGATCATCCCGGGTGAAAGCGGCGGCCCGGTTTTTGAAGTTGCCGGCGGTACGATCGTCGGATTGGCGGAATCGCGCTTCGAGGAAGAGCCGCGCATCGGCTTCGCAATTCCGATCGAGGAAGTGAAGAAGTTTCTGAGCGGGAAGCTGCACCGGTGACGCGCGCGCGTGCGCTTGTGGCCGGTGCAGCGGCGGTCGCGCTCGCGGGTTGCACGCGCACGATCATGGAGTCGCTGGGGTTTCCGAAGCGAGCCGTCGTTCCGCCTTCGCTCGTGTCGAGTCTCGTGTGCTTCGAACGGAAAGCGCGTGGCGATGCGTACAATTGGGACGGCGCGTACGGATCGGGCTTCGCCGTTGCAAGCGGAGCGTGGGGCACGCGAATACTGACGGCCGGCTTTGTGGTGCACGGCGCGTACCACTTTCATCTCGTCGCCGGCGGCCGGCGCGGCACGCCCGCGACCGTGGTTGCCGTCGACAATAGGAACCTTTTTGCGCTGCTCGAAATAGACGCGGTGTTGCCGCCCGTTCGCCTTGGGTCGGCGCGCGGGCTAAGGCCCGGAACCGAACTCGTCGTGGCGGGCTTTTCGACGCCCGATGCGTCGGGAACGCCCCAACCCGACGCCTTCTTTGAGAGGATCGAAGCGGTCGTCGCCGATCGGGAATTCCATTTTACCGGCCGCATCGCCGGCGGACACGAGGGCGGTCCGGTCGTGGATCCCCGCACGGGGGTCGTCGTCGGTATCGGCGGTACGAATGCGCTCTCGAACGGCACGCGCGGACTTGGCTGGACGATCGACGCCGCGCGATCGTTTCTCGCCGCACATCCGCGTTAGGCGGTGCGCCGCACGGAATACGCGCGATCGAAGAAGAGCGGCGAGGAAATCAGGAAGTCGGCCGAGCTGCGATTGCACGCAATCGGAACGTTGTGCAGCACCGCGAGGCGCAAGAGGGCTTTGACGTCCACGTCGTGCGGCTGGGTGGTCAGCGGGTCCCAAAAAAAGATGACCGCGTCGAGCCGGCCTTCGGCGATCATCGCGCCGACCTGGGCGTCGCCGCCTTGGGGACCCGAGAGCAGCAGTTCGACGGACAGGCCGGTGAGATCGGCGACGCGCTTGCCCGTCGTCGTGGTGCCGAACAGCATGCAACCGGCGAGGGTCTCGCGATTGTGCATCGTCCACTCCGACATTGCGTCTTTGCACGAATCGTGCGCGATCAGCACGATGCGCGGCTCGATCGCAGCGGGATGGATGCGGCTGGTTGCAGCTAAGGCGCTCATAATAAGAACGGTACCACGCGCCCGCCAAACGCGGGTCAGACCTTGGCTGCCGAGCCGACTATTGTCGGCGGGGCGTCACGGACCGATCGGTTGCAGCGCGATCGGTTGTTGGACGACGCTTGTTTGGTTGGCCGTCACCATCACGTTTACCGTGGCCGTCGAGTAGCCGCCGGCGCTAACGGTTACCGTCTGCGTCCCTTCGGGTACCAGCGGGAGGATGAACGACCCGTCGGATTGCGTGTACCGTGCAATTTGAGAGCCCACGCTCGTGAGGGCGTTGGCGATTGGTTTCTGCGTGCGGACGTCTACGACGGTTCCCGTGATGGTCCCGTAGGTCTGTACGCCGATGGCGGTCGGATTTGCGCAGCCCGCGAGCGTAGCCGCGGTTAGGCCCGCGACGAGCGCGCAAACGAGCACCGGGAAACGATACGTGTGCATGGTCGGTCTTTTCATCACGCGGCAGCCGATTCGCGGGAAAGGTCCGCCTTGCCCCTTGCAAAAGTGGGGTCAGCGATGAGCCCCTATGTCCCGGTTGCCATCTTCCTCGGGGTGGCGGTGGCGGCCGCAACTGCCTTCGTCTTGGTGCCCGGCCTGGTCGCGCGCCGCAAACCGAACGCGACCAAGTCCGAAGCGTACGAGTGCGGCGTCGAACCGACGTCCGACGTCGGCGGCCGCTTTCCCGTCCGCTTCTACCTGATCGCGATGCTGTTCGTAATCTTTGACGTCGAAGCGGCCTCGTTCTACCCGTGGGCGGTGCAGATGCGCGCGTTGCGCGTGTACGGTTTACTCGAGATGGCGGCGTTCGTCGTGGTGCTCGGCATCGGGTATGCGTACGTATGGCGTAAGGGCGGCTTCCAATGGAGGTGATGCCCGGCCAGTTTTTGCTCGCGAAGGTGGACGACGTCGCGCGCTGGGCGCAATCCTCGAGCGTCTGGCCGCTGACGATGGGACTCGCGTGCTGTGCGATCGAGATGATGAGCGTACAGGCGCCGCAATACGACATCGCGCGTCTGGGCTCGGAAGTTTTCCGCGCCTCGCCGCGTCAGGCCGATCTCATGATCGTCTCCGGACGCGTCGCGCAGAAGATGGGGCCGATCATCAAGCGCTTGTACGATCAGATGGCCGACCCGAAGTGGGTTATTTCGATGGGCGCTTGCGCCTCGTCGGGCGGGGTCTTCGACAATTACGCGATCGTGCAAGGCGTGGATACGATCGTCCCGGTTGACGTCTACGTTCCGGGGTGTCCGCCGACGCCCGACGGTTTGCTGTATGCGATCAATTTGATCCAGCAGCAGATTCGCCAGGGCGGCCGCGGCGGAATTCTCGCGAGAGCGTAAGCACGAGATGCCCAGTTCGCAAACGCCCTCGATTGCGGGGACGGCGCTCGACCCCACGGCCGTTCGTCCGCCCATTGCCGATGCCGAGATTCTGCGCGTGAGCCCCGCCGAGTTGCGCGACACGCTGTCGCGTCTACGCGGCGAAGGCTGTTCGATGCTGCTCGACATCGGCGGCGCGGATTATCTTGCGCGCGTACCGCGCTTCGACGTCGTGTATCATCTCTTGGCGCTGCCGCAGCGCGTCGCCGGCGTCGACGAAGTCGGCACACCGCGCCGGGTGCGCGTGCTCGTCGGCGTCGAGGCGGATTCGGCGCGCCTGCCGTCGGTCACCGACATGTGGCCGAACGCGGATTGGGCCGAGCGCGAAGTGTTCGATCTGTTCGGCATCATCTTCGACGGCCATCCGGACTTGCGCCGCATTCAGATGCCGGCCGAGTGGGAAGGACACCCGCTCCGTAAGGATTATCCGCTGCGCGGCCCCGCGCGCGAAGCGACGCCGCGGCCCGCCTTCGCCCTCAAAGGCAACGTACCGGCCGGCACGCCGCCCGCCGGCCGCGTCGCCGCCGCCTTGCAGAAACACGCCGCGCAGCAAACGGAAGAAACGAAGTGAGCGCGCCGCCGATCTCGGGGAATTCGATCGACGTCGTCGAGCGCAGCGGCAACACGATGACGCTTTCGATAGGCCCGCAGCATCCCTCAACGCACGGCGTGCTGCAAGTCGTCGTCGAAGTGTCGGGCGAGACGGTCGAACGCGCCGAGATGGAGATCGGTTACCTCCACACCGGCATCGAGAAGTCGGCCGAAAATCTCTTTTGGACGCAAGCGCAAACCGTCATCGAGCGGATGGATTACCTCAATCCGTCCGGAAACGCGCTCTGCTACGCGCTCGCCGCCGAGCGGCTGCTCGGGATCGAAGAGAAGATTCCGCCCCGCGCCCAAGCGATCCGCGTTCTGCAGGCCGAGCTGACCCGCATTTCGTCGCATTGCGTCTGGCTCGGTACGCACGGCATCGACCTTGGCGCGATCTCCGCGTTCTGGTACATCTTCGACATTCGCGAAAACATTCTCGATTTGACGGAAGCCTCGGGCGGCGCGCGCATGCATCCCAACTACATCCGCATCGGCGGCGTGAACGGCGACTTGCCCGAAGGCTACCTCGCGAAGCTCGACGAGCTGATCGAAAAATTCCCCCAGCGGATGCACGAACTGCGCACGCTTCTGCAAAACAACCCCATCTGGCGCGACCGCACGATCGACGTCGGCATTATCACGCCCGAAGAAGCCGTCGCCTGGAGTTTGACGGGCCCGCCGCTGCGCGCCAGCGGCATCGCCTACGACGTGCGCAAAGCCTTTCCGTATTGCGGCTACGAGACGTACGACTTCAAAGTCCCGACCCGTTCCGAAGGTGACGCGTACGCCCGCTTCCTCGTGCGGCTCGACGAGATGGATGAAGCGATGAGCATCATCCGCCAAGTGCGCGAGCGTCTCAAGACGCCGGGCCCGATCGTCGTGGACGATCCCAAGATCGTTGCGCCGCCCAAAGAAACCATCGTCATCTCGATGGAAGCGCTCATCCATCACTTCAAGATCGTGAGCGAAGGCTTCCGCGTTCCGCCGGGCGACGTCTATCAGGCCATCGAAGGCCCGCGCGGCGAACTCGGTTACTACGTCGTCTCCGACGGAAACAACCGTCCCTACCGCATCCGCACGCGACCGCCCTCGATGTACAACCTCCAAGTCCTCAAGAAGATGGCCGTCGGCAACCTGATCGCCGACATGGTCGTGATGATCGGTTCGCTCGATCCGGTCTTTGGAGAAGTGGACCGATGAGCGCTTTCGCAGGGATGCCGGCGGCGCGGCCGCTCGCACACGTCGCTTCGGAGACGCTACCGCTTTCCCGTCCGGGAAAAGACGGCAGCTGCGCCGCTCCTCGCTCGCGCGCGTCCTGCGCTCCGCTCGTCGCGGAGCCTCCTCAGCGATCGCGCGCGATCGTCCGCGCCGCCGCTCGTCCCGCACATCTTTTTAGGGCGCGTTCCTCGGTTTGGGAGTGTTTGCGTGGCTGAGGGGCGCGTGGCTGGGCGGGCTGTGGCGGAGCGCGATTTTGCGGCGGTTCTCGCGCAAGTCAAGCCTGAGGCGGAGCGGCTCATGGCGTTGTATCCGGAGAAGCGCAGCGCGCTGCTCCCGATGTTGCACGCCTTTCAGAACGTCGAGGGCTGGCTTTCGCCCGAGGCGATGGCCGAGGCCGGCCGGATGCTGTCGGTGCCCTTGTCGGTCGTCGAGTCCACCGCGTCGTTCTATACGCTGTTTTTCCGGCGGCCGATCGGGCGCTACATGCTGCAAGTCTGCCGGAATTTGTCGTGCCGGATGAACGGCGCGGACGACGTGATGGCGTATTTCCGCGAGCGGTTGGGCGTCGGGCATTTGCAGACGACGGACGATGGTACGTTCTCGTATGAAGAAGTCGAATGTTTGGCGGCCTGCGATCGCGCGCCGAGCATGCAAGTCAACCTCGAGTTCGTGTACGACTTGACGCCGGAGAAAATCGACGAGCTGATCGCGGCGATGAAAGCCGGCACCTATGAAGTCGCGCCGTTACCGCAGACGGCAATGCCGGCGCGCGATTGGCACGTCGGGCAAGATACCGGACGCAAGTCGCCGGGAGGCCAGGACGTTTCGCATCCGAACGCGCCGGGCGGCATGGGCGATCCGAGCGGCATCGATTTGATCGAGCGGCTCGCGCGGTCGCCGTATCCGATCGAAGCGCGGCCAACGCAAGAGCGCCTCGTGCGCGAAGGCGCCGAGCGCCTCAAGCACGCGCCGCATAACGGTGAGGTCGAGCACTGATGCCGGTGGTGAAAGTTCTCACTGAAGGCATCGGTGAGGTCAATCTGCGCGACATCGGCGAGTATCGCAAGCGCGGCGGCTACGAACAGTGGCAGCGCGTCGCGACGACGATGTCGCCGGCCGATGTGATCGATCTCGTGTCGAAGTCGGGCTTGCGCGGCCGCGGCGGCGCGGGCTTTCCGACCGGCCGCAAATGGCAGTTTTTGCCGAATAACGGGCGACCGCGCTACATGGTCTGCAACTGCGACGAAGCCGAGCCGGGCACGTTCAAGGACCACTTGCTCTTGGAAGAGACGCCGCATCAGGTGATCGAGGGCATGCTGATCGGCTCGTACGCGATCGGCTCGAATCACGCATTCATCTACATCCGAGGCGAGTTCAAGCGCGGGTTCGACATCTTCTCGGCGGCGATCGAAGAAGCGCGCGCGGCCGGCATGCTCGGCGACAACGTCTTCGGCGGCGAGTTTTCGATCGAATTGACGCCGCATCGCGGCGCCGGCGCGTACATCTGCGGCGAAGAGACCGCTTTGCTCAACTCGCTCGAGGGTAAGCGCGGCGAGCCGCGGCTCAAGCCGCCGTTCCCGGCGATCAAAGGCCTGTACGGCGAGCCGACGGTCGTCAACAACGTCGAAACGCTCGCGTTTTTGCCGCACATCGTCAAGAACGGTCCGGAATGGTTCGCGAAAGTCGGCCCGGAGAAGTCGCCCGGCTACAAGATCGTTTCGGTGAGCGGACACGTCAAGAAGGCCGGAAATTACGAAGTTCCTCTCGGCACGACGTTGCGCGAATTGCTCGAGATTGCAGGCGGTGCGCGCGACGGTCGCACGATCGTCGCGATACAACCCGGCGGCGGTTCGTCGGCTTGCCTCTTTGAAGAAGACCTCGACCTCTCGTACGATTTCGATACGATGGCCGCCCACAAAACAATGTTGGGTTCGGGCGCCGTCGTGTTCTTCGACGACACGACCGACTTCGTCAAGGCCGCGCACGCGCTCGTGCGGTTCTTCGCGCACGAGTCGTGCGGTCAGTGCACGCCGTGCCGCGAGGGCGGCCACTGGCTCGAATTGACGCTCGAACGTTTGCTGCACGGCGGAGGGCTGGATTCCGACATCGACCTGCTCGTTTCGGTCTCGCATCAGATGACCGGACTCAATCTCTGTCCGCTCGGCGATTCGATCGAGCCGTTTTTGGCGAGCGTCGTCAAACGGTTCGAGCCGCAATTCCGCCGCTACGTCAAACACGCGGAGCCCGCAACGGTATGACGTGGAGTGGGCTCGTTGCGAAGCAAGAACGGCTCATGTTAAGAGCCGGCCCGTCTAATTGGAAAGTGAATTTCGTTTTTGGCCTTATTTTCGCTGCGATGGGGGCGTTCGCTTTCGTTCGGCTCCACAGTCTGGTTCTCGGGACTTTCGACTCGTTTATCGCCGGACTCAATCTTACGACGGCTTGGTGGAGTCATCGCCTTCATCACCGCGTGGAGCGAGCGAAGTGAGTTCGGCGTCGAAAAACGTAACCTTGACGATCGACGGCATGCCGGTGACGGTGGCCGAGGGCACGCTGCTGGTTGAGGCGGCCAAAGCCGTCAAGACCGACGTTCCCGTTTATTGCTATCATCCAAAGCTCGGCCCGGCGGGTTTGTGCCGCATCTGTCTCGTGGACGTGGAGAAGACGCCGAAGCTGCAGATTGCCTGCAACACGACCGTCGCCGAGGGCATGGTCGTCCACACGTACGGCGCCAAGGTAGAAGAAGGCCGCCGCGCCGTTCTCGAGTTTCTGCTGCTCAATCACCCGCTCGACTGTCCCATCTGCGACAAGGGCGGCGAATGCGACTTGCAAGATTTCTCCATGGCGTACGGTCAGGGCGCGTCGCGTCTCGCCGATCCGAAAGAAGCGAAGCCGAAGGCGGTTGACCTCGGACCGACGATCGTGCTCGACGACGAGCGCTGCATCGTCTGTCAGCGCTGCACGCGCTTCGACGACATCATCACCCAAGAGCAGTCGCTCGTCGTGATGGATCGCGGTCAGCGCGACGTGATCGCGACGGCGAACGGCGAACCGTACCGTTCGAATTACAGCGGGAACGTGACCGAACTCTGTCCGGTCGGCGCCTTGACCTCGAAGACGTATCGTTTCAAGTCGCGGCCGTGGGATCTCGAGCGCACGCTAACGACCTGCACGCAGTGCAGCGCCGGCTGTGCGATCAACGTGGACGTGCGCCACGGAAACGTGCTGCGCACGATGTCCGTGCCGGGCGATGACGACATTTCCGACGGCTGGCTGTGCGATCGCGGCCGCTACAATGTGGGCTTCTACGGCGACGCGCGCCGACTGACGACCCCACTCCTGCGTGCGGGCGACGAATGGTCGCAGATCTCGTGGGACGACGCGATCGAAATGTGGGCTGGACGGCTGAAAGCCGCGCGCGACGAAGCAGGCGCGGCCTCCATTGCGGTGCTCGGCGGCGGACGTTTGCTCAACGAAGAAGCCTATCTGCTGCAGCATATCGCGCGTACGCTGGGGAGCGAAAACCTCGATTGGCGCGTAGGCCGTCAGCGCCAAGCGTCGCCCGGCCCGCGCGGCGGCACCCATGCCGACATCGAGACCGCCCAAGTCATCGTGCTCGCCGGACGGCCTCCCGCGCAGAGCGCGCCGATTCTTTCGCTGCGCATTCGCAAAGCGGTCGCGCATCGCGGCGCGCGCATGATCGTGGTCGGCGACCACGCACTGCCGAAAGTGGCACTCGCGTTCGACCGCGTCGGCAGCGTTGCGCTGCTGCGCGCGATGGGACTGGATGCGTACGATCGCGTCGCGTTCGTTTGGGACGGCATTGACGCCGGCATCGGGGCGGAACTCGAAGCGTACGCGACCGCGTTGACGACTGCCGGCAAGTCGGTGTTTGCCTACGTCACGGGCGAACAAGGCAACGCGCGCGGCGCCGAAGCGATGGGCGTGCTGCCCGGCAAGAGCGGACTCGACACGGCCGGCATCCTCGAAGCGGCGGTCAAAGGCAAGATC
>JACRTZ010000145.1 GCA_014304965.1 Vulcanimicrobiota bacterium
ATTACTATCCGCGAGTCCACGGCAACTATACCGCGCCGACCGGCCCATTCACTGCAACTACGTACGACCTGGCCTACCACGTGACGCGCTACGACATCGGCTTGACTCTGAAACCGTCGATGTACTCGCCGATCTTCGTGGATGCCGGTTATCTCGGCGATCGCAGCAAAGGCGCCAACAACGCCCCTGCGACCATTAGCCGCAGTGGACCGTTCGTAGGATTGGGTATAACCTTCTAAGGACCCCAGATCTCCCCGTCTTTTTAAAGGAGCCTCTTCCATGCGAATGTGGATTTCAACCCTTACCCTCTCCGCGATGGTCGCGGCCGCGACCGTCGGCGCAAGTGCCATGTCCGACAGTATGATGGGTATGCCGAAGTGCGCGAGCGGCGACTCGATGGTCATGGTCAACACCAAGGCCAAGACGTACATGATGGCGCCGAAAATGAGCGCCCACGACAAGATGATGATGCACAAAGGCATGATGATGCATAACGGCGTGATGTGGACGGCCATGTGCAAGTCGAAAGCCATGAAGATGGGCGCGCACATGATGGCGTCCGGTAGCATGATGAAAAGCGGCAGCATGATGAAAACCGGCACCATGATGAACACAGGTTCAACCGGCTCGATGGGCGCGACCGGCAACACAGGCTCTACGATGCCGAGTCCTAAAGCATCATCGGGCATGCAGGGAATCGGAAACTCGGGCGGCGTCTATGGAAATCCTTCGCCGCCGCCGGGTGCGTCCTCCAAACCGGTGCGCATTCCCTAAACAGCGCCCGTACGGACTACGAGAGGCGGCGCGGTGACGCGCCCCTCTTTTCTTTTTGCCGACCCCTCGGCTGCGGTCATAACCCTGGATTTTCCGGATCCAAAAAAACGGCTGCTGCTCTCCTCGAAGTGGGTACAAGACCACTATGGAAAAGAAGAGCGAACGCGACACGCCGGAAGCGGCGCATAAGCGCGGTCTCGAACAACTTGAGGCTGGTCACAAGCGAAAAGTCGCCCCCGAGCGGGCCCCGGTGATCGAAAACCACGAACCGCACGCTGGTTTTGAGCCCGGCGAAACGGCCGCTGACGCGCACCGAAACGGCCCGCTGCCGAATACGAAGAAGTAGCCGTACCGGAAAAGCCGCGCTGAGGCCCGGCGGCGAAGCGAGACGCGATGTCCGTCAATAGCGGAGCGGTTCCCGCCCGGGCGGTGACCACTCCACCCAAAGTCTCGCTCAATCGCGGACAGTGGGTGCGCTTCATCATCGTTGCGACGATCGCGTCGTTTGCGGTCTTGCGGGTCCTGCCGGACATCGTTCGGGCAGCGCAGCCCCTCGGATTCTTCAGTTACGCGACGAATGCGAACGGCATCGTCGTCAGCACGCCGCCGAAGCTCACGAAGGACTCGGAGCGTCTCCTCGCCGGAGATCGGGTGCGAATCGATCGCATCAAGGAAGACGACCGCAAACCCGGCATCGCGGGCATCGGGTTCACGCGCGAAGACTTCGAGCGCCAGTTGCCGATCGAACGCGCCGGCAAATTGCGCAGCCTGCATCTCGTGGCATCGGAAGAGTCGGTTTCGACGCGCGCGACGGCGGTCGTTCGCATCGCCATCTTCGTGTTGTCGGTATTTTTGGGCGCGCTTCTGTTTCTGCTGAAGCCCAGCATTGCGACGGCCGCATTTTTCGTGTTTTGCTTGGGCGGCGAGTATCCGACGACGTTCGCAGACGCGTATTATCCGCAACCCTGGCGGGAAATTCCCCGCTGGCTCGGCGACACGCTGCGTGGTTTCGCCGCGCCGGCACTACTCCTGTTCGCGATCGGCCTCTACAACGGGAGGCTTGCGCGCCGCGCCCTCGTGGTGATCGCGTGCGTGCTTGCCGCCCTCGCACTCGGCTCGGTTCACGCCTACGCCGACTGGGCGCGCGATTACGCCGCGCTGCCGGCCGAGCACTATGCGGGGTTTTACCGCTATGCCGAGCCGGCGATCATGGCGCTTTCGGTCATCGTTTTCGGCTTCGCGTACCGCCGCGCCGATCGCGCGGCGAGCGCGCGCAATGGTGCGATCTTCGGCGCGTTCGTCGTCAGCATCGGAGCCGCAATTCTCTCGGCGTGGCTCTTTCCCGAACATCTGCCGCCGTGGCTTAACGGCGTGCTGCAAACGGCGCCGATCATCCCGATCGCGGTCGTTTGGTTTGCCGTCATTCGGCACAAGTTTTTCAACGTGGATTTCGTCGTCGGTCGCGGCATCGTATTCTTGGCGATCACGGCGGTTCTCTTCGGAATCTTTCTCCTCGTCGAGGACCTGGGAACCTATTTCTTCGCCAACAACTCGAACGTCGAGTATACCGTGTTCTTCGCCATCGTCGTGCTAACGAGTTCGACGTTCGGCATCGTGCGCGACTTTATCCATAAGTTCGTGGACCGCTTCTTGTTTCGGGGGCGGCACAATCAGCGCGTCGCCTTGGAGTACATCGCCGGCTATATCCTGGATTCCGAGTCGGCGGACGACGTGTATCGCGCAATATTAGAAGACGCCCGCGGCGCTCTCAACCTTAGCTTTGCCGGCGTATTCATGCGCAAATCGGACGGCAGCTTCGAACTCGACCGCGAGCACTTATGGCCCGACGATCTCCGGCGGCATTTCGATGCCGATGACCCCTTTGTCCGTCAAATGACCCGGTCGCGCAACGTGCTGACGTTCTCGGCCAAAGAGTCCGCCGCGCTCGGCACGACGTTGCGCGAAGAGCGCTTCAGTTTCGCCGCTCCAATATTCTCGAACCGCACGATGTCGGCGGTCGTCATCTTCGGACCGAACCTCAGCAGCCTCGACCTCGACCCCGACGAGCGTGAGCTGCTGGTCTCGATTGTCTCGCACGCCTCGATCGCGCTCAGCGCCATCGAACTCGCTTCGTACAGGGAGGCGCTCGCGCTCAGTGCCCCACTCCTTGATAGCGGTTAAGCCCGAAGCGCCAGAATACGTACGCGAGAATAACGAAGGCGCAGCCGATCACCGGCGTTAGCAGCCCGGCGATGGGCGGAAATCCGAGCGCGTTGTCCGGCTTGTGCAGGAAGTACGACGCCGGAAAGTAGTTCATGAATGCGAACGGGCATACGAACGTCAGTAGCAGGCGAACGCCGCGCGAGTAGATGCCGAGGGGGTACCGCGTGAATTCTTGCTCGAGCTGGACGACGATCCAAATGAGCGCGTCCACCCGTACGAACCAGAACGAAAGCGTCGAGACGATGAGGCCGATGCCGAGTTCGATCAACGCGCCGCCAAAGACGATCAGCGGCACGAATATTACGAACATCGCATCGATGTGAACTCCGGAATACCACGTCGCAACGCCGAAATACGCGAGCGCCAGCATCAGTTCGTCCGGAAAGACTTGTCCGGGCGTCGCGATGATTTGGAAGAGGCTGTCGAGCGGGCGCACGAGGATTCGATCGAACTCGCCTTCACGCACGTGTTCGGGAACGTCGCCGACGGCCGAAAAGAGCGTATTGTGCAGCGCGTGGGCGAGCATCCACAGCCCGTACAGGAACGCCATGTCGCGGAAATTCCAGCCGTTGAGCGAGGGGAAGCGCTCCAGCACGATCCAGAGCGCTGCGATCGCGGCGCCGTGATAGACGATCGTGAACGCGAACCACATCAGGAAATTCTCGCGGTACTCGAGCGTCGTCAGGATGTTGATCCGCCAGTATTGACGGTAGACGCCGGCCGCGACGCGCAACTTGTTCATCCTCCCTGCACCACGACGCGCTTCGCTCCGGCCCGCCACATGAGCGTCGAAATTCCGGCGAGCAGCACGAACCAGAACACTTGAGAAGCGAACGCACGCAGATACTCGTCGGGCCCGATCGTTCCGACGTAGATCAAGAGCGGCGTCGAAAACATCGCCGCGAACGGCAAGGTCTCGACCACGGCTTGCAGTGCGGGCGGGAAGAGCACGAGGGGGATCAGCTCGCCGCCCAAGAGGTCGCTAACCCACGTAACGATCATCTGCCCGGCGGAGATTTCGAGGGTCCAGAAGGCCGTGCAATTCAAGATGAAGTTGATGCAAAACCCGACGAGATAGCCGATGAGAAAACTGAGCGCGAAGGCGGCTAGGGCGGCCGGGCCCGGGACGTCGACGTGCACGAGAAACAGCGCAATGACGAGCGACGGGAGCATGAGGACGGCGTGAAAGAGCACTTCGCCGGTGCCTTCGGCGAAAAAGTAGAGCGGCACGCTAATCGGTTTCATGAAATCGGTTGCGATGCTGCCTTCGCGCAGACGCTCGTGCAACGCCCGCGTTTGGTCGATGTCCATCACGAGCCCCATCAGCAACGCCACCGTCGAATACGTGAGAATCGCCGGAAGCGACAGCTCCTGGGGTGCCGGGTTGTGCGCGTAGAGCGCCGTCCATACCGTCTTGAGCAGGTACAACCTGATCGCGAACGACGCGATGCTCGTGAAGACGTCGAAGCGATAGGTCGCTTCGCGCATGATGGCGCGCTTGGCAAATTCGACGTACGGTTCGATCCGGAAGCGGCGGCGCGGCAGTGTGCCGATCACGACGGCGACCCGACCGCGCTTTCGTTGTAGCCCTCGCGATAAATGCGTCGCACGATAGATTCGATCTCGGGCTCGATGATCGCGATGTCGCTGACGCTGTAGCGATCGAGCAGGCGGCGGATCATCGTTTCGGCCGAGAGGCGGCGCTGGTTGAAACGCAGCTTGACGATGTTGCCCTCGCGGCTTTCGATCTCGCCGCCTTCGACCGCAAACTCTTCATACGTCTCGGCGAGCGTGACGACGAGGGTGCGATGCGTGCCATACTCGGTTCGTAGGCGCGCGAGCGTGCCGTCGTAGATGACCGTGCCTTCGTCGATCAGGATGATGCGCTTCGAAAGGCGCTCGACGTCGGCGAGGTCGTGCGTCGTCAGGATGACGGTCGTCCCGCGTTCGCGGTTGATGCGTCCGACGAACTCGCGAATCGCTTCCTTAGCTTCGACGTCGAGACCGATGGTCGGCTCGTCAAGGTAGACGATCTTGGGATCGTGGAGCAGCGCGGCCGCGAAGTCCCCGCGCATGCGCTCGCCGAGCGAGAGCTGGCGCACGGGCGTGCCCATGAATTCGTCGAGGCCCAGGATCTCCGAAAAGTGGGCCATGTTTTGGCGATACCGGTCGCGCGGCACGTCGTAAATCGAGCGCAGGAGTTCAAACGATTCGCGCAACGGCAAGTCCCAATAGAGTTGGCTGCGCTGGCCGAACACGACGCCGATGTTCGCCGCATTTGCTTGGCGGTTGCGATGCGGAACGACGCCCGCCACTTTGATCGCGCCCGAGGTCGGCACGAGGATGCCGGTGAGCATCTTGATCGTGGTGGACTTCCCGGCGCCGTTGGGCCCGAGGTAACCGACGAGTTCGCCCTCGGCGAGCGTCATCGTCACGCTGTCGACGGCGACTTTCTCTTCGTACTCGCGCGAAAACAGCGCTCGAACGGCGCCGGCGATGCCCGGGCTGCGTACGATCGAACGGAAGACCTTGCGGAGCTCGACGGTCTCGATGATCGCCATCCCTACTCACTCTCTGCTCGGGCGCCCGGGCCCTCCCGGAACAAAAAGGTAACGAAGTTCGAGGAGCGGAACCGCGCGAGACCAGCCTTCGTTAGAGGTTTGGGCTCGACGCCGTTTCGGCCGTTGAGTATCTTGATTAGGGTGGGGGGTGAGTTCACATGGCAGCTAAGAAAAAGGGTGGCAAGAAAAAGGGCGGCAAGAAGAAAGGCGGCAAGAAGTAAGACTTCTTCCAACTTTTCGATTTCAAAAACGTCTTTTTCCCCATAAACCAACGCGGCCGGCAACGGCCGCGTTGCTCGTTTCTTACGGGTCCTTTACAAACCGAGCTCGACGGCGATGCGCTGAGCTTTGTACACCGAGGTGAGCGCGAGCCCCATCGCGCGCGAGTCCACCGAAACCGTGCGGTTGCGGACGGGATCGAATCCGTACTCGCCCCCGAGCGAATAGATGTTGCCGTCGAAGGCGAGCCCAACGACGCGGCCGTCTTTGTCGATGAGCGGGCTGCCGGAGTTTCCGCCTGTGATGTCGTTAGTGGACGAGAGGTTCATCGGGACGTTGGGGTCGAGCGAGCCCTTGGCGTCGATCAAGCGTTTCGGCAAGCGGAACGGATCGCGGCCGGTGGCCCGATCGTATAATCCGCCGACCTTCGTGTAGGACGCAACGGGGCCGCGCGCGCTCGTGAAGCCTTTGACGGCGCCATACGAGAGCCGCAGCGTGAAGGTCGCGTCGGGATACGTGCTCGTTCCGTAGACCGCGAACCGGGCGCGAGCGACGTCCTGCGCGGCCTTGCCCTCGGGCCCCGCAACCTCGTCCTCATAGCGCCGTTGCGCGGCGCGCGCGTCGGCGTCGATCGAAGCAACGGCTTTCACGAGCGGGTCGTCGGACGCGTCTATGGCCGCTTTTCCACCGTCGAGCAGCGAGCGCCGGTAGTTGAGATCTGAGAGTTTCGTGGTCGTCACCAGGACGTGCGCCCATTCCTGAGGTGACTGCGAGCCGAGGACTTTCTTGACGAACGGGTCGTCGGCGCCGAGGTCCTCGCGGAGGCGCTTGGCCCAAAAGGCCATTTGCAATTCTTCGCGGCCCGGCTGGATGGGCACGGGCGAAAGCAAGCGCCGGCGCGCCGCATCGGCACCCTGACCGGCGGCTTCGGGGGCGTTGGGCAGCGGGTTCGCGATGCGCACCAAGCCGCGCGCGGCGCCCCACAGCGCGCCCTGCGGGCCGCCGGCGACGTATTGTTGCGTCAGCGCGAGTTCGGCTTTCTTGCGCTGGACCGCGGCTAAATCGTCCCAGGCGCGGCCGTAGCGTTTCTGCATTTCCGGCCGCTTTGCGATGGCCACGCGAAGCGCGCGCTCCTCCGCGACTTTCTGACCGAAGAAGTCGGGCTCGAGCAGCGCCTGCTCGTGGCCGACTTGAACTTTATACGCATTGTCGAGGAAGAAGAGTGTCTGGTCCGTGGTGCGCCGCTCCTCCGGTCCGATCATCTGGTATTCTTCCAGAATGCCGCGCCATTCGGCGAGCGCCGGGATCACCCGCGGAAAAGAAACGTCGCGTAAATAGGTCAGCTGCGAGACCGTCAGCTCGCGCTGCGTCGAGCCGGGATGGCCTGCGACGAAGACCAGATCCCCGTCCTTCGTGCCTTGCGGATTCCACTTGAGGTAGTCGGTCGTCTCGAGCGGCTTTCCGTCCTTGTATGCGCGCAGCAGCGACATGTCGAGATCGTAGCGGGGAAAATTGAAGTTGTCGGGATCGCCGCCGAATTGTGCGATCCGTTCTTCGGGAGCGAAGACCAGGCGCACGTCGGTGGAGCGATCGTACTTGTAGAGTTTGGAAACGGCGCCGTGATACAGGACGACCAGGTCGCAGCGAACGGCCGGAGGCTTTGAGCAGGCGGTCGTGAGTTCGCGTTGTTTCGCCCGCGACGCATCAACCCGCGCGCTCCCGGTCTTGCCTTTCGTGGCGGCATCCATCGCGGCCGTGACGTCCGAAATCGAGTCGAGCCGCAGCGCTTCGAAATTCGGGCAGGCGACCTCGTCCTCGAGCTTCTCGGCGTAGAAGCCCGCTTCGGCGTAGTTGTGCTCCTTCGACGACAGGGCGGCCACGCAGCCGAGCGCGCAATGATGGTTCGTCAGAAGCAGCCCTTGAGGCGAGACGAACGACGACGAACAGCCGGGAATCCGCGCGACCGAGCGGCGCACGTGGTCGAGCCATGCTTGCGAAGGCGCGAAACCGTAAGCGGCCTTCACTTTGGCGGAGGGGAACGCGTCGAACGTCCACATCCCTTCATCGGCACGGGCGGGCGCGGCGGCGAATGCCAGCGACGCCAGGACGAGCAGAGCGGAAAGACGCTTCATGCCGCCGCTTTCGCGCCTCGATAAAGACGCCCCCGGGGGCCGTCGCGAAACGGGCCGCGGCCCCCGCTACTAGAAGCCCCGTCCTCAAGGAGAACCGATGGCATTTCGCAGCGGCCAGCACTTCGTCCAAATTCCCGGTCCCACGAACATTCCCGAGCGCGTCTTGCGCGCGATGGACCGCCAGATCGTCGATCATCGCGGCCCTGATTTTGCGCGGCTGACCCTCGAGGTGTTGCCGGCGATGCGCGAGCTCGTGAGGACCGAACGCTCGCACGTCGTGATCTATCCGTCGTCCGGGACCGGCGCGTGGGAAGCAGCGATGGTCAACCTGTTCTCGCCGGGCGACGCGGTACTGCTCGCCGAGACCGGCTGGTTTTCGACGCTGTGGGGCGAGCTTGCCGGCAAACTCGGCATCGCGGTCGAGCTCGCGCGCGGCGACTGGCGCACGGGCGCCGATCCCGACGCGATCGGCGAACGCCTTGCGGCGGACCGGGCGCACCGCATCAAAGCCGTCATGGTCGTTCACAACGAAACGTCAACCGGCGTTGCGTCGCGCATCGCCGACGTTCGCAAGGCGATCGAGCGCGCGAACCATCCCGCTTTGCTGCTGGTGGATACGGTGTCGTCGCTCGCCTCGATGGACTACCGGCACGACGAGTGGGGCGTGGACGTGATGGTCACGGGCTCGCAGAAGGGCTTGATGCTGCCGCCCGGCATCGGCTTCAACGTCGTCTCGCCGAAAGCGCTGGAAGCGTCGAAGAACGCCAAACTGCCGCGCGCCTATTTCGACTGGGCCCCGATCGTCGCCGCCAATGCGGCCGGCTTCTTTCCGTACACGCCGCCGACGAATCTGATGTTCGGTTTACGCGAGGCGCTGCAGATGCTGTTGCGCGAGGAGGGGCTCGACGCCGTCTTCGCGCGACACGCGCGCCACGGCGAAGCGACGCGGGCGGCCGTGCGCGGCTGGGGTCTGGAAATCTTGGCGCGCGACGCGCGCGAATATTCGAATACGTTGACCGCCATCATCGTCCCGGAGGGCGTGGACTCCGACAAGGTGCGCGCGACGATTCTCGAGCGCTTTGACATGTCGCTCGGCGTCGGACTCGGCAAACTCAAGGGCCGCGTGTTCCGCATCGGGCACCTCGGCAGTTTCAACGATTTGATGCTGGCGGGAACGCTCTGCGGCGTGCAGATGGGCTTACGCCTTTCCGGCGTGGACATCGGAGACGGGGTCGGCGCGGCGCTCGATTTCCTATGTGCGCCGGCCGAGCGCTCGCAACTGACACCTGCCTTCGCCTGAGTTCGCGCGCTGACGTTCTCCGGTAGCGCCGCCGCGCAGCGCCTGCGTCGCGAAGTGCGCGGCGACGTGGCCTTCGACGCCGTTACCTGCGGGTTGTACGCGACCGATGCGTCCATCTATCAGATCGTGCCGCTCGGCGTGGTGGTGCCGCGCACGGTGGACGACGTGGTCGCGGTGCGTTCGATTTGCGCCGACGCGGGCGTGCCGCTACTGCCGCGCGGCGGCGGAACCTCGCAGTGCGGACAGACCGTCAACCGCGCGGTCGTACTGGACACGAGCAAGTACTTGTGCGACCTCGAAGGCGTAGACGTCGCCGGCCGGCGAGCGCGCGTGCAGCCCGGAATCGTGCTCGACCGGCTCAACGCGCTCCTGAAATCTGACGGACTCTTTTTTCCGGTTGACCCCTCAACCGCGAGCCGCGCGACGATCGGCGGCATGGCTGCTAACAACTCTTCGGGTGCACGCTCCATTCGCTACGGGACGATGGTGCAGAACGTCGCCGCGATCGACGCGGTGCTCGCCGACGGCACCGCCGCGACGTTCGGGCCGGTCAACGGCGCCGTTGCGGGGCCCGAGCGCTATCGGGAACTCGTCGGTCGGATG
>JACRTZ010000079.1 GCA_014304965.1 Vulcanimicrobiota bacterium
GTATAGGCGAAGCCGGTTGCGGTGTGGTTTTGGTCGTCGGGATTGACGAACTGGATTCGGTCGTTTTGATGGACGTGCACTTCGGCCGGATCGTAGCCCAGGATCTTCCCGAACGTAGAACGCTTGTGCGGCTTGAAATCGAGGTCCATGCGGATTATGACGAGCCGATGCACGACCGTCTGACCGTGACGCTGTTGTGCGGCCTGCGACGATTGGGGCAGCGCAACGAGCGCGCTCAAGGTCGCGAGCGCGACGGCGAAAGCGGCGGAGCGCCGCACAAAATCAATCATATTGGACCCCTTTCAAAGACGGGTATGCCCACTTCGGCCGCAAACTAGCGGTCTATGCGTACTCTCGTGCTGTACGCATCCATTACGGGCCTCGACCCGCGGACGTTCGGAGCGTCGGAAAAGGCGGCGGCCGATCTCGGCATCGCACCGGCGATCGCGGCGACGCTGCAGCGCATCGCCTACGAGACGTTCAGCGCGGCTCCGCGCGCGCGCTGGGCAAGCGGATCGTATCCAGCGCGAGCGCGCCGACGATCAGCCCTATACCGGTGAGTTCGCTCGGTGTCAACCGCTCGTGCAACTGCCAGGCGGCCAGCGCGACGCTCGCCACCGGCACCACGAGCGTGGGTAAGGCCGCCGCCGCGGCGGTCAGACGTTGCAGTGCAAAGAGCCACAAAATCATGGCAACACCGGTTCCGAACGCGCCCAGATAGAGAACCGACGCGACGAAGGCCGGCGTGAACGCGACGTGCTGGCCCGGCACCAGCAGCGCCGCAATAACGAGGGGGACGGGTCCGAATAGCGCTTGCCAGGCGGTTAGCGCGAGCAAGTCTACCTCGCCCGATGCGCGCAGCCGTTTTGCGATTACGGCGCCGCCCGACCACGAAAGTGCCGTTAGTAAGCCGTAGAACACCACGGCAAGCCGTGTGACGTCGAGCGGCAAGACGACGAACGCGAGCCCCACGGCTGCGATGCCCAAGCCGGCGACCGTTCGCGCTTGCAACCGCTCCTTCAAGAGCCACGCCGCCAGCAGCGCCACCATGAACGGCCATGTATAGTACAAGACTGCTGCCTTGCCCGCGCCGCCGCTCGCAACGCTCAGCGTCTGGAACAGCAAAAACGCCGCGGTGTTGACGACGCCCATCAGGACGGTCGGGCCGAGCGGCGGTGGCCGCAGCGAGCGCCGTGATGCGATGAGGATGGCGAACAGCACACAGGTGGCGACGATCGTGCGCAACGCCGTGAGCGCGAACGGCGTCGCATCCTGCGTGGCGATGCGAACGACGATCCAGTTGTAACTCCAGATCGTCACCATCACGGCAAGCGCTGCGTAGGCCCGCGCGCGCCGGCCGCTCATATTGCGCGCCGGCCTATGCGCGATCGTGCGGTATGACGGCGGTTGCTTCGATTTCCACCTTCGCGCCGTGTTCCAGCAAGCCGGAAACCTCAACGACCGACATCGCGGGGTAGTGAGCGCCGAAGACGTCGCGATACGCGGCGCCGATTGCCTTGAGCGAAGCGAGGTACTCGCGTTTGTCCGTCACGTACCAGGTCAGACGCGCGACGTCGGCCGGCGTTGCGCCGGCGGCGAGAACGACGGCGACGACGTTACGGAGCGCCTGCGCGACCTGCTCCGCAAAATCCGCTGAAACGATTCGTCCCGAAGCGTCCCAGCCGATTTGGCCGCTGACGAAGAGCACGCGACCTTCGGCGACGACCCCGGCGGAATAGCCGCTCGGACGCGGCCAGCCGTTTGGCAGCACCGGCTTCAAGGGCGACCTCCCGGCGCATTGCCGGCGCGCAATTTGAAGCGCTGTAATTTGCCCGTTTCCGTTCGCGGCAGCGCGTCCACGAATTCGATGGCGCGCGGATACTTGTAGGGGGCGATCGCAGTTTTTGCGTGGTCTTGCAGCGTGCGCACCGTTGCTGCGTCCCGCGCAAAGCCGTCGCGCAAGACGACGAAAGCCTTAACGATGGTTCCGCGCTCGTCATCGGGCGCGCCCACGACGGCGCACTCCTCAACAGCTTCGTGTACGAGCAATGCATCCTCAACTTCCGGGCCGGCGATGTTGTACCCCGACGAGACGATCATGTCGTCGGTGCGCGCCTGATACCAATAGTAGCCGTCCTCATCCATCAGATATGCATCGCCGGTCACGTTCCACCCGTTCTGCACGTACTGCCGCTGACGCTCGTCGGCAAGGTAGCGGCAACCCGTCGGGCCTTTAACCGCGAGCCGCCCGGCGCTACCCGGCGGCAGCGCGCGTCCATCTTCGTCGAGGACCGCGGCAACGTAACCCGGCACGGGTTTGCCGGTTGCACCCGGGCGCACGCCGTCACCCGATGCCGAGATGAAGATGTGAAGCATTTCGGTCGCTCCGATGCCGTCTACGATACGTGTGCCGGTCGCGGTCTCCCAAGTGAGGCGCGTAGCCGCCGGAAGCGCTTCGCCTGCGGAAACGCAGGTGCGCAGCGAGCGCAGGTCGTGCGAAGACGCAAGCGGCGTCATCGCGCGATAGGCGGTTGGCGAGGTCGAGCAGATCGTCGCGCCGTAGCGCGCAATCGCGTCGAGCAAAACGTCGGGCGGCGCGCTTTCGAGCAGCACCGCGCAAGCGCCGGCGCGCAGCGGGAACAGCAAGAGCGCGCCGAGCCCAAAGGTGAAACCAAGGGGCGGCGTTCCGCAAAACACGTCGTCGGGCGTGGTATGCAGATGCGCGGGCGGAAAGGCATCGCAAATTGCGAGCACGTCGCGGTGAAAGTGCATCGTCGCCTTCGGCTTGCCGGTCGTCCCCGACGTAAACGCAATCAGCGCGACGTCGTCGGCAGCGGTGTCCGCGTTGTCGAACGCGGCAGGCCGGCTCTGCGCGCGGCGTTCCAAAGAGTCCGTCGGCCCCGTTTCCCCGAACCAAACGATCTGCGCGAGTTCGGGACAGCGCGCCGCCGCGGTCGAAAGTTCGGGCGCCAGGCGAGCATCGGCGAGTGCCGCGCACACGCGCGCTTGCGAGATCACGTCGGTCAGCTCTTTAGCGCGCAAGAGCGGCATCGTCGTCACCGCGATGCAGCCCGCCTTGAGGATGCCGAACCAGCACGCCGCCGTCGTCGCGTCATTGGAGCCGTGGAGCAATACGCGCGATCCCGTCTGCAGACGCAGATCGTCGCGCAACACGCCTGCGACCCGGTTCGCTTCTGCGAGCAGCTCGGCATAGCTGAGACGCCGCGCGGGGGTGACGATCGCCGGCCGCTCGCCGAAACCGCGCGCGACGTTTGCATCCAGGAACGCCGCGGCGGCATTGAGCCGGCGGGAATAGTGCAGCGGCGGCTTCGCCGGCAGAAACTCCGGCCATTCGTGCTCCGGCGGAAGGTTGTCGCGTGCGAACGTATCTTCGAAAACGCTCGGCTCCACGTCAGGCGCGCCCGAGCACGCTACGCGCGATGACCAGCTGTTGGATCTCGCTCGAGCCTTCATAGATGCGCAAGGCGCGGACGTCGCGGTACAGACGTTCGACGATGTGCCCCGTGACGAGCCCGCGCGCGCCGAACAATTGCAGCGCGCGATCGATCACGCGCTGGGCGCTTTCGGTGGCGTTCCATTTCGCCATCGCGGACGGCAGCGAATTGCGCTCGCCGCTCGTGTCGTTCGACCACGCGGCGCGGTATGTCAGCAAGGCCGCCGCGTCGATGTCGGTCGCCATGGCCGCGATCGCCGCCTGGGTCATCTGAAGTTCGCCGAGGGTGGTGCCGAATAGCGTGCGCGCCTTAACATGGGCGAGGACCTCGTCGAACGCGCGGCGCGCGAAGCCGAGCGCCGCGGCCGCGACGCTCGGCCGGAAGAGGTCGAGCACGCGCATGGAGATCTTGAAGCCTTGCCCCGGTTCGCCGATGCGCTGCACGTCCGGAATGAGGCAATTCTCGAAGCGCAACCGGCCGAGCGGATGAGGGGACATCGTTTCGATGCGCTCCACGCAGTCAAAGCCCTCCGCCGCCGCTTCGACGACGAACAGCGTCAGACCGCGGCTGCCCGGAGCTTCGCCCGTGCGCGCCAAGACGACATACCAGCCTGCGAGGCCGCCGTTCGAAATCCACGTTTTCTCGCCGTTGAGGATCCAATCGTCGCCGTCTCGCCGCGCCGTCGTCGTAATCGCCGCAACGTCGGAGCCGGCGTCCGCTTCGGAGATGGCAAAGGCCGTCACGGCTTCGCCGCGCCCGGCAGACGGGAGAAAACGCTCGCGCACGCGTTTGTCGCCCGCAAGCATGAGCGGCGCGCTGCCCAAGCCTTGCATTGCAAAAGCGAAGTCGGCGAGCGGGTTGTGATAGGCGAGCACTTCGCGAACGAGGCACAGGTGCCGGCAACTCGGGAGTTCGGCCTGGGCCGCGGGCAAGAGTCCCCCCGCGCCGAGCGACGCCGCGATAGAGCGAACCATGCTCTCGACATCGCCCTGATTGTCCGACGCGATGCGCGGCAGTTCGCGCCTCGCCCAGCCTTCGATACCGGCGGCCGCCGTTCGGTCGGTGTCGCCGAAGAAGGGCCACCGCAGATGATCGAAACGCTCTTCAGTCACCTTCGAACTCCGGCGTCCTCTTCGCAGCGAAGGCTTCGTACGCGCGGCGAAAATCGTTGCTCGTCATGAGCTCGGCTTGGAGCCGCGCCTCGGCGTCGATCTCGTCGTCGAGTCCCATCGCCCAGGCGCGATGCAGCATCGCTTTCGTTGCGGCATGCGCGAGTGTCGGGCCGCGCGCGAGCGAACGCGCGAGTGTCTCGGCTTCGTCGAGCATCTCGTCCGGCGGGACAAGCTTGTTGAAGAAGCCCCACGCCAGCGCTTCCTCGCCGCCGAGGTTGCGGCCCGTCAGGAGAAGTTCGGCGGCTCGGCCTTGTCCCACGGCGCGCGGCAGCAGTGCGCACGCGCCCATATCGGCCCCCGCCAGGCCGACGCGCGCAAAAAGGAATGCGATCTTCGCACGCGCCGTTCCGTAGCGGATATCCGAGGCAAGCGCGAGCATCGCGCCGGCGCCCGCGCAGATCCCGTCCACCGCGGCGACGATCGGTTGCGGGCACGCGCGCATCGCTTTGACGACGTCGCCCGTCATGTGCGTAAAGGCGAGCAACTCCGGCGGCGCCATGGCGACGAGCGCGCCGATGATCTCGTGAACGTCGCCGCCCGAGCAAAAGTTACCGCCGGCACCGGTCAGCACGACCGCGCGGACGTCGGACGCGTCGGGCAGCGCGCGAAAGAGATCGCGCAACTCCGCGTAGGACTCGAACGTCAGCGGGTTCTTGCGTTCGGGGCGGTCGAGCGTGAGCGTCGCGACGCGGTCGCGCACGCTCCAGCGAAAATGCCGCGCAGCATAATCGCCGAACGCGCGTTTTGCCCTCACGAAGCGGGCGCCGTTTCGGCGCGCTGCGCGTTGCGCACGTACTGGTCGCGGCCGGGGAGGTACTGCTTGGGCCAAGCGATGCCGTCGTATCCGAGCCGCGCCGCGGCGTGAAGCGTCCAGTACGGATCGGCGAGGTGCGCACGGGCGATCGCACACAAGTCGGCGCGGCCGGCCGCGACGATGCCGTTCACGTGATCGGGATCGAAAATGTTCCCGACCGCCATCGTGGCGATGCCGGTTTCGTTGCGGATCCGGTCGGCAAACGGCGTCTGATACATGCGGCCGTACACGGGCTTCGACTCGCGCGAGGTTTGACCGGTCGAGACGTCGATCAAATCCGCGCCCGCCGCGGCGAACGCTTGCGCGATCGCAACCGAATCCTCGCCGGTGACGCCGCCGGGGACCCAGTCGGTTGCCGAAATGCGCACCGACATCGGCCTCTCTGCCGGCCACGCGGCGCGCAGGGCGCCGAACACTTCAAGCGGATAGCGCAGGCGATTCGCGAGCGAGCCCCCGTAGTCGTCGGTTCGCCGGTTCGCGAGCGGCGTGATGAAGCTCGAAAGCAGGTAGCCGTGGGCACAGTGCAATTCGAGCAGGTCGAAACCGCACGCAAGGCCCATCTGGGCCGCACGCACGAAGTCGGCTTTGACGCGCTCCATGTCGGCGAGCGTCATTTCGCGCGGCATTTGATTGCGCGGTCCGTAGGCAACCGCCGAAGGCGCGACCAGCGGCCAATTGTCTGCGGCCAGCGGCTCGTCCGGTTCGTCCCAGCCGCGCTGCGTCGAGCCTTTGGCGCCCGCGTGCCCCAATTGCAGCGCGATCTTTGCATCGCTGTTTTGATGTACGAACTCGACGATTCGCCGCCACGCGGGGACGTGCTCGGGCTTATACATGCCGGCGCAACCCGGGGAGATGCGCGCGTCGGACGAGACGTTCGTCATCTCCGTAAAGACCAGTCCCGGGCCGCCCTGAGCGCGTGCGCCGAGATGCACGAGGTAAAAATCGTCGGGCGTACCGTCAATGCACGAGTACATCGCCATCGGTGAAACGACGACGCGGTTGCGCAGTTCGCAATCGCGCAGTCGAAACGGCGTGAACATGGGAGGGACCGAGTGCGTCGCGCCCGCGCGGCGCGAGAGCCAGCCTTCCACGCCGCCGACGTACTCCGCGTCGCGGAGCCGCAAATTTTCGTGTCCGATGCGCTGGCTGCGGGTCAATAAGCTGTACGCGAATTGCTCGGGTTCGAGTCGCGCGTAGCGAGCGACGTTTTCGAACCATTCCGTGCTGTTCCGCGCCGCGTTTTGCAAGCGCAAGACTTCGATCCTGCGCTCGGCTTCGTAGCGTTCGAAGGCACGCCCGGGCGCGGGTTCCTCGTCGAGGGCGCGCGCGAGGACGATCGCGTCCTCCATCGCGAGCTTCGTCCCCGAGCCGATCGAGAAATGCGCGGTGTGCGCCGCGTCGCCGAGGAGAACGCGATTGCCAAGGGACCACCGTTCGTTCGTGATGTGCGGAAAGCGCAGCCACGCATTTGCGAGGTGGGACGCGTTGCTCATCAGCCGTTCGCCGCCCAGGTGCTTGGAGAAGAGACGTTCGCACAATGCGATCGCGTCCTCGGTCGAAGCCGTGTCGAGGCCGGCGGCGCGCCACGTTTCCTCGCGGCATTCGACGATGACGGTTCCGGTTTCGCGATCGAATTGGTACGCGTGCATGGCGAACCAACCCGCGGGCGTTTCTTCGAAGGCAAAGGTGAACGCGTCGAAACGATGATGCGTACCGAGCCAGATGTAGCGGCAGTGCCGTAGGTCTACGCTCGTGCCGAAGGCGCCCGCATGGGCGCGGCGCAAGAGACTGTTTGCGCCGTCCGCGAAGACCAGCGCATCCGCTTCGCCGAGCTGCGTCTCGTCGCCGATCTCCGACGCAAAGTGCAGCTCGACGCCGGTTTGCCGCGCACGTTCTTGCAAAATGGCGAGCAGCCGCTTGCGAGCGATTCCGGAAAAGCCTTGGCCCGCTGCCCGCAACGTTCGTCCGCGATAGTTGACGTCGATTGCATCCCAGTGCACGAAGTTGCGTTCGATCGCTTCGCCCGTCGCAGGGTCCGCCGCGCCGATGTTGTCGAGCGTGAGATCCGAAAAGACGACGCCCCATCCGAACGTGTGCTCCGCGCGGTTGCGCTCGAAAACGGCGACCTCGGCGTCTGGTCGAGCCAGCCGCAACAGGATCGAGAAGAAGAGTCCGGCGGGTCCGCCGCCGGCGCAAACGACGCGCAAAAAGCCGCTCCGTCGTGGTTGGCCATGGGGTGATTCCGAGCACTCATTGGCCCTGAAGCCCGCGACTCTTGCGATTGTCTGGGCCGAACGGCCCGGGTGGGCGGACCGAACGTCCTATGCGGCCGTTTCGGCCCTCGGCCGATGCCCTTGATAGTGAGGTCCCAGAGCGCGCGCATTCGAGCGCGGCCGAAGCGGACCGGAGGAGATATCGTGGAGGGACAAACCGCCGGAGCGCCGGCCGCACCGGAAACCATCCGCCGAGCGGCCACGCTGCACGACGATTACGTGCTGACCAAAGATGATGCGGCCGTGGTCGCGCTCATCCTGGGAAATCAGCACTTCAGCTACTCATATAAAGGAAACGGCAAAAAGAACGGGCCCTTGACCTGGGGCGCGTTCGGCGAGACGTTTCGCACGATCGGCGAAGTCCGGCGCCTGGCCGCAGAGCATCCGATCGAGACCGAGGCCTACGATGCCGAGGACCAGACCGTCGGCCTGGATCTGTTCGGAAACATGCTCGATACGATCGCGTTTCTGCGCGTTCGCTTGCGGGCGCTCGCAGACGTCGTCATCGAGCGTGGCATGATCGAAGGCCCGGACCTCCTCGCCAAGTACAACGAATATCACGAGCGCAGCTTCGAAGCATACCGCGACTTGATGCTGCTGCGGCCCGAGGTTTTCGAGCAGCGGTTCGCCGAGTGGTTACAGACGGAGCGCGACTACCGCGAGCGCCTGGCCACCGCGCCGGGCGGGAAATAGCCGCTCGCCAGGGTTCTTGGGGGAATTCCGCCCGTTGGGGGCCAACTCAACGGGCGGCGTTTTCCGCCGTGTAGCGGACTGCAGTTTTGCAGTTTGCACGCAGAGCGCGCGCAGCGTCGCGCGCCCCATCACCCCCGCGTGATTCCCCAGGTCGAAATTTGAATTTCAGTACCCTTCGCCTGCGCCCGTATCAAATAGCGGCGCAGAAGGCGATCGTCGAGGAGCGGCGCCGTGGTTTCCACGCGCAACTCGTTTCGCTTGCAACCGGCCTCGGTAAGTCGGTCGTCATTGCTACGCTTCCCGAGCTGCTCGAGCTGCGTCCCTCCGACGTAACGCTCGTCGTCGCCCATCGCGACGAGTTGATTCAGCAGCTCGTCGAAAAGATGAAGGCGCAGAATGCCGACGCCGTGGTCGGCATCGAAAAAGCCGAAGCCTACGCCGCCGAGAATTGTAACATCATCGTTGCGACCGTACAAACGTTGACGGGGCCGCGCTTGAACCGCTTTATGCTGCGCTTCGGCCGGCGAATCGCGCTCTTCGTCATCGACGAGGCGCACCACGCCGCCGCGCCGACGTATCGCGCGATCCTCGATAAAATTCAGCTCAAACGGCCGGACGCGCTCGTCATCGGATTCACCGCGACGCCGCAGCGCGGCGACGGCGCGCAGCTCGTAGATATTTTTCCGGACATCGTGTATGCAATGGATGCCCGCGCGGGAATCGACGCGGGCTATCTCGTTCCCGTCCGGTCGTATGCGATCGCGACGGAAACGAATCTCGACGAGGTCGCGACCCGCGGCGGCGACTTCGTGCTCGGCCAGCTGGCGGCCGCCGTCGACACCGAGGAACGCAACAAGCGCGTCGTCGAGTCGTACTTGGCGCTGACGCCCGGGAAGAAGACGCTCGTCTTCACCGCGTCGGTCGAACACGCGCGCAACGTCGCGCAGCTCTTCTTGGACAACGGCGTCAAGGCTGCGTTCGCCAGCGGCGATACGCCCGACCGCGAGCGCGAAGCGATCGTCGCCGGCTTCCGCGGCGACAAGATCGACGTGCTCGTTAACTGCGGCCTCTATCTAGAAGGCTTCGACGTTCCGTCCATCCAGGTTATTATCAACGCTCGCCCGACGAAGTCGACGACGCTCTACACGCAAGTCACCGGTCGCGGCATGCGACCCCTCGACGAGTACTCCTACGTCATCTCCGAATTGCCGAGTCCCGAAGCGCGGCGCGAGGTGATCGCGATGAGCGAGAAGCCGTACGCGATCATCATCGACATCGTGGATCAAGCGCGGCGCCACCAGCTGATCACGCTGCCGACGTTA
>JACRTZ010000277.1 GCA_014304965.1 Vulcanimicrobiota bacterium
GGATCGGCGTGGGCGCGGCTTCCGGTTTGCGGGCGCCGAGCAGCGTCGCTCCGGTCACCGCAGCGCCGGCGCCCAGCGCGAACTGCGAGCGCTTCACGGCGTCGGAACCGTCGCGATCAGCCGGCCGATGACGGCTTCGGTGTCAACGCGATCGGTCAGCGTTCGATAGTTAAAGGCGAGCCGATGACGCAGCGCCGCCGGCGCGACCGCGCGCACGTCGTCGGGAAGAGCGAAGTCGCGATTGTCGATGAGCGCGCGCGCCCGCGCTAAAGCGACGAGCGCGAGCGAGGCGCGCGGGCTCGCGCCGCGATCGAGGTAGTCGTGCGGGCGCCGCGTTGCGGCGACGAGATCGACGGCGTAGCGGGTCAGGCGCGGCTCCACGTGCACCGCCTGCGCTTCGGCCTGCCAGCGCGCGAGGTCCGCGATGCCGACGACGTCCTGCGGAACGTGCGGCTGCGCGCCGCCGAATCGTTCGACGATGCGAACTTCTTCTTCAAGCGAGGGGTAGCCGACGAGCAATTTCACCAAAAATCGATCCATTTGTGCCAAGGGAAGAGCGTACGTTCCTTCGGCATCGAGCGGATTCATCGTCGCGGTCACCAGGAACGGTTCGGGCAGACGGTGCGTGACCGGGCCGATGGTCACTTGGCGCTCCTGCATGGCTTCTAAGAGCGCCGACTGCACCTTAGCAGGCGCGCGATTGATCTCGTCGGCGAGGACGACGTTGGCGAAGATCGGCCCGAGCACGGTCGAAAACTCGGCGCTGCGCTGATCGAAGACGCGCGTGCCGACGACGTCGCTCGGCAGCAGGTCCGGCGTGAATTGTATCCGCTTGAACGCGCCGCCGATCGCCGAGGCGAACGCGCGGCACGCAAGCGTTTTGGCGAGACCCGGCGGCCCTTCGAGCAACACGTGGCCGCCCGCGATGGCCGATTCGAGCAAGCCGTTGACGACCGCGTGCTGGCCGACGATCGTGCGTGCGATCGCTTCGCGCAACATCTCAGGGCGAGGCGCCACTCGTTCGTTCGCGTTCATGGGGCGCGGCCCGCGATCAGACGTTCCATTTGCGGACAGGCGTTCGCGATCGCCGCTTCGACCTGAGCGTCGGGCGCGAAGGAGGCAATTTCGATGGCGCGCAAGGCCGCGCCGAGCGGCGCCTTCTGCAAGTTGCGCCGAAGGCAGAGGTCGTCGCACGTTTCGTCTGCGCGCGCGCCCGCGCGGCGGCGCAGTTCGGCACGCGCTCGTAGCGCGTTCGCGCGGGTGGGTTGCGCGCGCAGGTTTGCCAGCACGTCGAACAGCGGATCGCGCGGAGGCTGCGGCGGTGCCGCAGGCGCCGGTGCCGGCGCGGGTTTCGGCGGCGCGTGCGCTTGCCGTTGCGCGCGCGCGAACAGGACGATGAGGGCCGCGAACGCCGCTGCGGCGAGCGCGAGCAGCGCTGCAGCGATGATGGCAAGCCTGCGTCCGGAAAACGTCCGGGCCGCAGCGGCGTCCGCCGGCAAGATGCGCACGGTCACGCCGTTGGTCGCGAAACGGCTCGGTTTATTCGTGCTCGCGTCCACGGCATCGAGCGTAGCTGCCGCAATCGAAACGTCGCCGAGCGCCGTCGCTTCAAGGCTCATCGTTTCGACGCATTCCGTCCCGCGGCCCGAACTGACACACTGACGCTCGTCGCCAAGCGACACGAAGCCGGCAAGGTTCGGCAAGACGACGTTGTCCATCGCGAGCAGACGTTCGTCCACGCGTACCGAGATGCGCAGGCGCAACGTCTCGCCGACGTGCAGCGTCGCGGGATCCGCACGCAGCGTGAAATCGCGCACGTGCAGCGTTTGCAGGCTCGATGCGGGGGCGATCGCCCGTGCGGTGGGCGGCGCCGCTACGGCTTGAGCGACGATAGCCACTCGGCGAACAAGTAGCGCGCGTCGAAGGGGCCCGGCGACGCTTCGGGATGAAACTGGACGGCCGATACCCGCAGCGTTTTGTGGCGGAAACCTTCATTCGTACCGTCGTTGAGATTGACCATCGTCGCTTCGAGCTCGCTCGGGAGGCTCGGACCGTCGACCGCGTAGCCATGGTTGTGCGCGGTGATCAGCACCGTATCGTGTTGGATGTCTTTCACCGGCTGATTGCCGCCGCGATGGCCGTAGGGAAGTTTGAAGGTCGTCGCACCGCACGCGAGCGCGAGCAATTGATGGCCCAGACACACGCCGAACATCGGCAGCTCGCCGAGCAATCCTTTGAGCGTCGCAATCGTCCCGGGCAGGTCGGTCGGGTCGCCGGGACCCGGCGAAATGACGACGGCATCCGGTTCGTTGCCGAGAATCTCTTCGCGCGACACCGAGTACGGCACGACGGTCAGGCGCGCGCCGAGCGCGGCGAGGTCGCGGAGGATCGCTCGCTTGACCCCGCAGTCGATCACGACGATGTGCGGCGATCCGTCGGCCGCGGCGATCGTGCGTATTTGGCGCGTCGCGACGTCGGCCACGAGTCCCGCGGTGCTGGTTTCGCGCGCGTAGGGCGCGAGCGCACTTTCCATCTTTGCGATCGCATTCTCGCCCACGGCGAGCGCGGCGCGAATCGTGCCGTGTTCGCGCAGCACGATTGTCAGCGCGCGCGTGTCGATGCCGTCGAGCGTCGGGACGCGCTGTTCGACGAGCCAACCCGGCAGATCGCCCACGCTTTCGTGATGCGAGGGGTGGCGCGAGATGCGTTTTGCGACCGCGCCCGCGACGCACGCGCGCTCGTGTTGCGCCGCGCGGCCGGAGACGCCGTAGTTGCCGATCATTGGATACGTGAACGTCAAAATCTGCCCGGCATACGACGGGTCGGTCAGGGCTTCTTCGTAGCCCGTCATCCCCGTGAAGAACACGGCTTCGCCCAGCGCGAGCGCCTCGTAACCGATGCCTTCGCCGTCGAAACGGGTTCCATCCGCGAGGAGGAGCGACGCGGGCGCAGTGGTAGCGATCACGATCGTGCGTTCACTACGCCGTCGCGCATGACGATTCTTCCGCCGACGATCGTCGCAACCGCTTTGCGCGGCAACTCCATGCCGTCGAACGGCGTGTTCTTGCCCAACGAATAGAATTTCGCCGAGTCGACGGTCCAGGGACGATCCGCGAACACGGTGATGTCGGCCGCCGCCCCGACCGCGAGCGTGCCACCCGGCAAATCCAAGATTGCGGCGGGATTGCTCGAAAGCAATTCGACGAAGCGCCCGAGCGGCAGGTCGGGGATCGCAAGCGCGTACGCGCCGAGCGCCGTTTCCAAGCCGGAAAAGCCGACCGGAGCGTCGCCGAGCAATTGTTCTTTCTCTTCACGCGCGTGCGGCGCGTGATCGGTGGCGAAGACGTCGATCGTGCCGTCGCGCACCGCTTTGCGCAACGCCGCCGCGTCGGACTCCGCGCGCAGCGGCGGATTCACTTTCGCGTCCGCCCGGAAGCGTTCGAACGCGTCGTCATGCAAGATCAGGTGGTGCGGCGTGACCTCGCACGTGACGGCGGCGCCCCGGCCGCGCGCGTAACGGATCAATTCGACGCTTTCGGCCGTCGAGACGTGGGCGATGTGGAAGCGCTTGGCCGTTTCGAGGGCGATCAGGAGGTCGCGCGCGACGATGACGTCTTCGGCCAGTCCGGGCGAGCCCGCTAGGCCGAGTTGCATCGAACGCGCGCCTTCGTTCATGACCGCGTCGCCTTTGAGGTCGTCGTCTTCGCAGTGCGATATGAACGGGACCGGCACGTCGCGCGCGTAGATCGCCGCTTGGCGCAGGACGCGCGCGCTTTTGACGGTCCCGCCGTCGTCGCTGAATGCAATGGCGCCTGCATCGTACAGCCGCCAGTAGGGAGCGAGTTCGGCGCCGGCGCGCCCTCGCGTGATCGCCGCGCCGGGATAGACCCGCGCAAGATTCGCCGCCCGTGCGAGCCGCAGCACTTCGGCAATCAGAGCAGGGCTGTCGAGCGCGGGCTCGGTGTTCGGCATGCAGGCAACCGCGGTGAACCCGCCCGCCACAGCCGCCGCGGTGCCGGTAGCGATCGTTTCCTTGTGGGCCGCGCCCGGCTCGCGCAGGTGGACGTGCATGTCGATGAAGCCGGGCGCCACGATTGCGCCGCCCGCTTCGAGCACGTCCCAGTCTCCTTCGGCCGCGATACCTTCGGCGATCTGCACGATGCGTCCGTCGCGAATCAATAGGTCGCGATTCGCATCGAGTTCTTGGGTTGGATCTACGACGCGGCCCCCGCGAACGAGCAGGGCCGTCATTTCTCCCGCCCGTTCACGAGAAAGTCGAGGACGGCCATGCGCACCGGGACTCCATGCGAGACCTGTTGCGCGTAGCGCCAGCCTTCGAAGGCGAACACGTCTTGCGTCAACTCGATGCCGCGATTGTACGGCCCCGGATGCATGACGATCGCGCCGCGCTTGAGCCGGCCGGCGCGACGTGCGTCGAGCCGATAGTTGCGCGCATAATCTTCGAGCGATGGCAACACCGCAGCGGCAATTCGTTCGCGTTGAATTCGCAGCAGCACGAGCGCGTCCAGGGTCGGAAGGATCGCGTCGAGATCTCGCTCGATGGTGACGCCGTCGCAGGCCATCGCATCCGGCAATAGCGTCGGCGGACCGACCAGCACCACGTCGGCACCGAGCAGCTTCAGCCCAATCACGTTCGAGCGCGCGACGCGCGAATGCAAGATGTCGCCGACGAGTGCGACGCGCAAGCCTTCGATTCGCCCGAACTCGGCCTTCAGCGTGAGCAAGTCGAGCAACGCTTGCGTCGGATGCGCGTGGCGGCCGTCTCCCGCGTTGATCACGTGCCCTTCAAACGTTTCGGCAAGACGATACGGAAAGCCGGACTCCGGGTGGCGCGTCACGATCACGCGCACGCCCATAGCCGCGAGCGTGATCGCGGTGTCCGCGATTGTCTCGCCCTTGCCGAGACTCGACGAACCGGGAGGAAGCGCGACGACGTCGGCGCCGACCCGGCTCTCGGCGATCGCGAACGACACGAACGTACGCGTGCTCGCTTCAAAGAACAGGTTGACGACGGTGATGCCCGCCAGTAGATTGCGCGACGGCGGACGCCGGTCGAACGCGTCCGCGCGGTTCAAAAGATAGGTGAGTTCGTCGCTCGTGAAGTCGTCGAGATCGAGAAGGCTACGAGCCGGCATCGCGCCCGGCGCGAATGACGACGCGATCGTCGTGCGAAAATGATTTTGCGAGATGCACGTCCACGCGTTCGTCGCCGGCGGTTGCGATCGTCCGGCCGACGTAATCGGCTTGCACCGGCAGTTCCCGCCGGCCCCGGTCCACGAGTGCGGCCAGGCGGATCGCGCGCGGACGGCCGAGATCCGTCACGGCGTCGAGCGCAGAGCGCACCGTACGGCCCGTGTATAAGACGTCGTCAACGATGACGACGATTCGATCCGAGAGTTCGTCGTGAATTTCGGATTCAGGCAGCGTCCGCGCGATGTCGTCGTCGCGGTACAGATTGACGTTGAGGAAGCCGAGGCCCGGCTTGCTCCCGCCGATCGCCTCGATGCGCGCCGCTAAGCGGCGTGCGAGTTGTTCGCCGCCGCGCCGAATGCCGATAATCACGACGCCGTTTTGCGCGTCCTCGGGTTCCAAAATTTGGTGCGCGAGGCGCGCGATCACACGATCGATTTGTTCGGCCGTCATCACGGTTCGCTCGCGCGATACCTCGAGCGCCGATTTCATGCGCCTTCCCCCGTCGCTTCCAAGCCCCTCAGCAGTTCGCGCACGCGCTCGCGCTCGCTTCGATAACTCGACAATTTCTCGCGCTCCTTCGCAACCACGTCCGGCGACGCCTTGCTCGTGAATTGCTCGTTTGAGAGCTTCTTCTCGAGCCGTCCAACCTCGTCGTCGAGACGCTCGGCATCCTTGCGATACCGTTTGGCCAGTACGCCGCGAGGCGCCCGCACGGCAACCGCTTCGAGAGGATCGCCCGCGAAGCCGTTCGATGCCACACGTTCGACGATTTCCGCATGCGCGTGCAATGCAAGGAGCGCGCGGGCGCCTCCGTCGAGGGCGGCCGGTACTTCGAGGGTCAACTTTTCGCGCGGCGCCAGGCCGAGTTCGGCGCGCAAATCGCGCGCTTTCGTGACGGCCGCTCTCAGGCGCTCGTAGCGCGCGGCTGCCGCTTTGTCGTCGGGGATTTCCTCCGGATCGGGCCACGATGCGGTGACGATCGTTTGACCGTCGTGCGGGAGCGCTTGCCAAATTTCTTCGGTCACGAACGGCGCGATTGGGTGCAGTAAGCGCACCGCCGCATTCAACACGAACGAGAGCACGGCGGCCCGCGATTCGCTCGGCACCTTCGTCGCTTCCAGATACCAGTCGCAATACTTATACCAGACGAATTCCACGACTGCATCCGCGGCGATGCCGAACTCGTAGCGATCGAGCGCCGCGGTCACGCGCTGCACCGTGGCGCGCAATTCGCTCAGAATCCACTTATCCGCCAATCCAAGTTGGGACGGTGGCGGCAGCGTTCCGCCGCGCGGCAGCCCTTCCGGCAGGCTGACAGCGTAGCGCAACGCGTTCCACATCTTATTGTTGAAGTCGCGCGCCTTCTCACACAGCCGCTCGTCGAAGCGCAGCTCCTGCGATTCGAGTCGCATTTGGCGCAGGATCCCGAGCCGCACCGCGTCCGCGCCGTATTTGTCCACGAGGTCGAGCGGCTCGACGGCGTTGCCGAGACTCTTGGACATTTTGCGGCCCTTATCGTCGAATACGAGCGGCGCGACGAACACTTCGCGAAACGGCACGTCGCCGACGAACTTGAGGCCGAGCATCATCATGCGCGCGACCCACAAAAAGATGATTTCACGACCGGTGATCAAGACTGAGTTCGGGTACCAATGTTCGAGTTCGGGCGTACGCTCCGGCCAGCCCAGGATCGAGAACGGCCACAAGCCGCTCGAAAACCACGTGTCGAGCGTATCGGGATCGCGCCGCAGTTCGGCGATGCCGAAATCGCGAAGCGCGACTTCGTGCGCTTCCGCTTCCGTTTCGGCGACGATCGTTTCTTCGTTCGGGCCATACCAGACCGGGAGTTGATGACCCCACCAGACTTGGCGCGAGACGTTCCAGTCCTTGATGTTCTCGAGCCACGCTTCGTACGTGCGCCCGAAGCGCTCGGGAACGAAGCGCAAGCGTCCGTCGCGATGGGCTTGCAGCGCGGGCGCCGCGAGAGGCGCCATCCTGCAGAACCACTGCAGCGACAGCAACGGTTCGACGATGTCGCCGGACCGTTCGGAAATCGGCACGGCGTGGCGGCGCGGCTCAGTCTTCACGAGCATTCCGGCCGCTTCGAGATCGCGCACGACCGCCTTTCTCGCTTCGAAGCGATCGAGACCGCGATACGCCGGCGAAACTTCGTCCGTCATCTTGCCGTCGAGACCGATGACGCTCGGCATCGGCAGCCCGTGCCGTTCGCCGATCGCGTTATCGAGCGCGTCGTGCGCGGGCGTGACCTTTACCGCCCCCGTGCCAAAGTCGCGCTCGACGCTGTCGTCGGCGACGATCGGAATCGTGCGATCGGTCAGCGGCAGCCGAACGTGCTTGCCGACGAGGGCGCGATAACGGTCGTCGTCCGGATGAACGGCGACGGCGGTATCGCCGAGCATCGTTTCCGGCCGCGTCGTCGCAACGTGAACGTCAAAGCTGCCGTCTTCGCCCGGATAGCGAATATGCCACAAGAAACCGTCGCGTTCTTCGTCTTCGATTTCGGCGTCGGAAAGTGTCGATTGCGACTTGATGTCCCAGTTGATCAGTCGCGTGCCGCGATAGATCAAGCCCTCGCGAAAGAGCGCGACGAAGACTTTTACGACCGCTGCCGACAAGGCGGGGTCCATCGTAAAACGTTCGCGTTTCCAATCGGGCCCGAAGCCGAGACGCCGAAATGCGTCGTTGATTTCTCCGCCGTATTGCTCGCGCCACGCCCACACGCGCTCGAGGTATTTTTCGCGGCCGAGCGATTCGCGCGACTGCCCTTCTTTCGCGAGCGCGCGCACTACCACGGATTCGGTCGCGATGGCGGCGTGATCTTGCCCTGGAATCCAGACCGCATTTTCTCCAAGCATGCGATGGTAGCGCGTTAAGACGTCCATGGACGTATAGGTCGAGCCGTGACCGAGGTGCGCGCGGCCGGTGATGTTCGGCGGCGGCATCGAAATGACGAACGGCGGACGCGCGGGATCCGGTTCCTCGTGAAAAACTCCGGCCTCGATCCATTGCCGATAGCGCCGCGGCTCGACGGTCGCGGCGTCGTACGTTTTTGAAAGTTCGTCAATGGCGGCGTGGGTGCGCACGATAGACCAGGATTACGGCAGCCCCGCGGGGGGCCCTACCACCTGCTGCGTTCAGGTCGCCGCGATTGCCAGCACCGCAACGTCGTCGCGATGCGGCGCCCCATCCATCAGGCGGTGCTGGAACGAAATCGCCGGATGCGTACCGTGATCGCGACCTAAGTCGGCGGCGATGTCGAGCAGGCGACGTTCGTTCCCCACGACATCGCGATCGAATTCGAGCAAGCCGTCGGTGTAAAAGAGTCCGATCGAGCCGGGTTCCAGCGTGAAGGGAAACACGCGATATTCCGTGGTTGCGTCGATGCCGAGCGGCGGTCCGTCGTAAGAAAGCAGACGCGATTCGCCTTCGCGCGTCGCCACGATCGGGGCAGGCTGCCCCGCGGTCGCGTAGGCCCCGCGCCCGCTTTTCGGATCGAAAATACCGGCGAGGCAGGTCGTGAACGGAAGTCCCGTTTGCACGATCACGCGGTTCGTCTGGGCGAGCACTTCCGCCGGCGTCTCGCACACGAGCGCGCACGTAAGAATCGTTTGACGCACGCGGCTCATGGCAAGCGCCGCCTCCATTCCGTGGCCGCCGACATCGCCGATCGAAAAGGCGATCCTTCCGTCTTCGAGCGGCACGGCGTCGTACCAATCGCCGCCGACGCGCGAGTCATCGTCGGCGGGCAAGTACACGGCATCGAGCCGGAAGCGCTCGTATTGCGGCAGCGTCGACGGGAGAAACGCGCGCTGTAAGGCGCCGGTCAAGCGACGTGCGCGCTCGAGCGCGACGTGCTCGCTTTCGTACAGCTGGGCGTTATCGTATGCGAGCGCGGCGCGGGCGCAAAATTCGTCGGCGAGGGCGATGTCTTCATCGGAATGCCGGCGCCCCGACTCCGAATAGTGAAAGGAGACGATGCCGAGCGTTTTTCCGCCGGCACGTAGCGCGGCGAGCAGCGTCGAGCCGCCGAAGGTCGCGACCCCATCGCGTCGAGGGCCGCCTTCCAAGATCGTCGAGATTCCGGAGCGCGCCACCGCCGCGGTCGCGAGCGTGACGCGGCCTTCCTGGCGCATTCGGGCAAGGAATCGCCGCGCGGGCGCTTGGCCTTCGGGGCGGCGATGCGCGACCGCGACCGTTTCCTGCGAACCGTTCGGTTGCGTGAGATCGACGTGGCACCAGTCGGCTAAATACGGAATACCGGCGCGCGCGATATTTTCGAGTGTATCGTGCGCGCTCAGCGACGCGCCGAGCAAAGCGCCCGCTTCCGCCAGAAACGCTTCCCGCGCTTGCTGCCGCTTTACTTCGTCCACGTTGACCGCCGCACCGAGCCAACGGACGACTTTTCCCGCGCCATCTTTGAGCGGCGTCGAACGGCCGAAAAACCAGCGATACGTTCCGTCGCTTCCGCGCAAGCGGAATTCTAGAGCATATTG
>JACRTZ010000010.1 GCA_014304965.1 Vulcanimicrobiota bacterium
CGATAATGCAACGGTGCACGTCCTCGCTGCGCTGACGCGCTTACGTCAGATCTGTGCGCATCCGGGACTGCTCTTCGAAGAGCACCGTTACGAGCCCGAGGCGAGCGCGAAGTTCGACGCATTCCTCGAGACCGTTGATGAAGTGCTCTCCGGCGGCCACAAAGTCTTGGTATTCAGCGCCTTCGCTTCGATGCTGCGTATCGTGCGTACCGAGTTCGAACGCCGCGGCCTCGACTTCTGTTATCTCGACGGTTCGACGAAAGATCGCGATCGCCAAGGCGAAGTCGCGCGCTTCATGTCGGCGGACGGACCACCGGTGTTCCTGTGTTCGTTAAAAGCCGGCGGCGTCGGCTTGACGCTCACGGCGGCGGATTACGTTATCCTGTACGACCCCTGGTGGAATCCCGCCGTCGAACGCCAAGCTATCGATCGCACGCATCGCATCGGTCAGCATCGCGCGGTCACCGCCTATCGCCTGGTAACCGTCGCGACCGTCGAGGAGAAGATCCGCGAACTTGCGGCCCGCAAACTCGTGCTCTCCGCGAACATTGTCAAAGCCGATGGTACGATGGCGAAATCGCTCACGCGCGCCGACCTTGAGATGCTGCTCGCCGATCCCCCCGAAGGTTAACTCTCTCTAGTACCTTAGTCGGGGACCCCAGCCGGAGAATTCGAGCGCCACTCTCGGCGCCGGCACGGTCGGGCGCGGATCGAATTCGGCTTTGGTGATGATGTGTTTCGCTGTGTTCGTCATGTCATGTTCCTCGCTATAGAATAGCGTTGAAAGGCGTGTTTGTTTCAGCCTACGGCTCGTCGAACCGCCGTTACCGCGCGACATTCGACGGACGCGGCTAACGCCGCCGCAACCGGCATCGTCCGCACGCGAGCGGTGCGCACGAACGCGCTCGACGTCGTGCGCAGCGTCAGCCGTTGTCCATTTCGTGCCGTTCCAACATCGTGCGGATGCGTTTGGCCTTCGCACCGTCGAGGCGTTCGGTATCGAGGAGCTGGAGCATCAGGGCCCGAGGCGAGTTGTCGAAGAAGCGCGATAGGACGTAATCCACCACGTTCGAACGCGCTTCTTCACGGCCGACCTGCGGTGAGTAGACGAAGGCGCGTCCCTCTGCATAGTGCGCGACGTAACCTTTTGTTTCGAGGATGCGAAGCGTCGTCAGGACGGTGTTGTACGCTAGCGGCGGATCGCCGAGGGCGTCCACGACTTCGCCGACCGTGGCATGCCCGCGCTGCCACAAAACGTCCATCAAGCGCAGTTCGGCTTCCGTCAGCGTCGGCGATTTTTTTCGCGCCATTAGGTAGCGGTCACGCTGATGAAGCCGTTGACGGTCTTGACGTTGAGTTCGCCTCCGCCGTTCCCGGCGCGTCCGGAGAGGCTATGGCCCACGAAGTGGACGCCCTCTTCGTGCAACCCGAAGTCGCCGGCGCTGATCTCGCCGTTGACGGACTTCGCGTTGAGCGTGAACCCGGCGGTTTTCGGTAAGTATATGCTGACGCTGCCGTTGACGGTTTTGAAAGCGAGCGCGCCTTTCCAGCCGGCGGAACCCATGCGCGCGTCGATCGAACCGTTAACGACTTTCGCATCGGCAGAGCCCGACGTCGCAATCGTGATCGCGCCGTTGACCGATTTCGCCCAGACGGGCTAGTTCAAACCGGTTGCCGACACCGCGCCGTTGACGGTCTTTGCGTCGAGCGGTACGCCGTCCGGAACCGTCACGGTAAAGTCCACGGTCTCGTGCGTCTTCATATCCGTGTGCGAACCGCTGACGGAGCACTTGTCGTCAACCGTCTGCCCCGAATAGACGGCGCAGAAAGCTACGTGCCCGGCCCATTGCTTCATGACGACGTTGACGTCTTTGAGGTCGCTATCGTCATTGGAGTGAATGCGGGCGCGCACGTCGGCCGCGCGGCTGGCCGCATGGGTCGCCACGATCTTGCCGTTGACGTCGGAGATCGAAAGCGTGGTGCCCGAAGCGACGTTGCCGCTCCAATGAAAATCGCGGCCCGACTCGGCCGATGCCACCGGCGCGGCCAATGCCGTCGCCAGGACCAGTGAGAGGGCGCCCAATGGCGCGGGTCCGTTTCGCATGCTGGGATGGTATCTAGGGAAAGCAGCGCTGTCAACTAAGCAATTAGGTGGAACCGTGACGAGCCGATGAGAAACGGCCAGGGAGCCTGTGCGGACCGACGAAGGCGCGGGCCATGAGCGAGGCGAGTTATGTCTGCGGCAGTTCGTCGCAACCGCTGATCGGCGAGACGCTCGGCGCCTATTTCGACCGGGTCGCGGAGCGTTTTCCCGACCACGAAGCCGTCGTTTCCGTACACCAAGGCGTGCGGCTGACGTACCGGGAGTTGCGCGAACGCACCGAGCGTCTCGCACGCGCGTTAGCCGTCGCCGGGGTCGGACACGGCGACCGCGTCGGGATATGGTCCACCAACACCGTCGAGTGGGTGATCGCCCAGTTTGCGACCCCGAAGATCGGGGCGATCCTCGTTAACATCAACCCGGCGTACCGGAGTTCCGAGGCTGCGTACGCGCTGCGGCAGAGCGGCGTGGCGGTTCTCTTGGCGCAGGTTCGTCACAAGACGAGCGATTACGCGGCCATTTTGAGCGAAATTCGCACGGGGCTGCCCGACTTGCGGACGATCGTCTTTATCGGCGACGACGAATTGACCGCGCCGCTCGAAGGCGCGATGCGCTGGGACGATCTGCTCGCGTACGCCGACCGCTGTTCGCCCGACGATTTGCGGGCGCGGCTAGATGCGACCCAGTTCGACGAAGCGATCAACATTCAGTACACGTCGGGGACGACCGGTTTTCCGAAAGGCGCGACGTTGTCGCACCACAACATCCTCAACAACGGTTTTTTCATCGGTGAAGGCTGCCGTTACGGGCCCGAGGATCGCGTCTGCATTCCGGTGCCGTTCTATCACTGCTTCGGGATGGTGCTCGGCAACCTCGCCTGCGTTACCCACGCCTCGACGATCGTGATTCCCAACTACTCGTTCGACCCGCAACTGACGATGGAAGCGGTCGTCGAGGAACGCTGCACGTCGCTCTACGGCGTACCGACGATGTTCATCGCCGAACTGGCGTTGCCGAACTTCAAGGACTACGATTGCTCGACGCTGCGCACCGGCATCATGGCGGGCTCGCCGTGTCCCGTAGAGATCATGAAACGCGTGCAGAACGAGATGCACATGCCTGAGGTGACGATCTGCTACGGCATGACGGAAACGTCGCCCGTATCGACGCAGACGGCGGTGGACGATCCGCTCGACAAGCGCACCGGCACCGTCGGTAGAGTCCATCCGCACATCGAGGTCAAAGTCGTGAACGAAGACGGCAAAATCGTTGCGCGCGGCGTCCCGGGCGAACTTTGCACGCGCGGCTACAGCGTGATGCTCGGGTATTGGAACGACGCGGCCAACAGCGCCGAAGCGATCGATACGGCGCGCTACATGCACACGGGGGACATCGCCGTGATGGACCAAGAGGGCTACCTGAACATCTCCGGCCGAATCAAGGATATGGTGATCCGCGGCGGTGAGAACGTGTATCCGCGCGAGATCGAAGAGTTCTTGTACGGCCATCCGGCGGTGAAGGACGTCTCGGTGATCGGCGTGCCGGACGAAAAGTACGGCGAAGAACTCTGCGCCTGGGTCGTGCTCAAGCCCGACGAGCAAGCCGACGAAGAAGCGATCAAGGCCTACTGCCGGGGGAAGATCGCGCACTACAAGGTGCCGCGGTACGTCAAGTTCGTCGCGGAATTTCCGATGACGGTCACCGGCAAGATTCAGAAATACAAGATGCGCGAGACCTCGACCGCCGAGTTGGGGCTGGAAGCCGCCGCGAAAGTCGTCACGGCCTAATGTCGGCTGGCCGTTCGGCGGTCGTCGAACGGTTCGGCCGGCGCAGGTATTATGGTTGGTCCCTCGTCGTCGCCCTCGGCGTAACGACGTGCATTTCGTACGGCACGAGTCAGTATCTGTTTGGTTTGCTCGTCGCGCCGATTCGTGGCGAACTCGGCTGGAGCAACGCCACGCTCTCCTCGGCGTATGCCGGAACCGTGCTCCTGTCGGGCGTCGCCGGCCTCGGCGCCGGGCGCATCCTCGACCGGATCGGCGCGCGCGCTTTGATGACGGTCGGCTCGTTGCTCGGTGCACTTTCGCTCTATCTCGTGTCGCGCGCGACGAGCCCGCTCGAATTTACGTTGCTGTGGACGTTCGGGATCGGCATCGCATCGGCGCTCACCTATTATCCGGTGTCGTTCACGATCGTCGCGAATTGGTTCCACCGCGGCCAGCCGCAAGCGCTCGCGCTACTGACCTTCATGGGCGCCTTTGCGTCGCCCGCGTTCTATCCGCTCGGCGGCCTGCTGATCGCGCGGTACGGCTGGCGCGAGGCGCTCGTGGCGCTCGCGGTGGTGCAACTGCTCGTCGCTTTCCCGCTGCATGCGATCTTCGTGCGGCGGCGCCCCGAGGACTACGGGCTCAATCCCGACGGCGCTGCGCAACCTGATGAATGGACGCCGGTACATGGCATCGCCTTTGGGGTGGCGCTGCGAACGCCGTCGTTTTGGCTGATCGCGGGCGCGATGGCGTTGTCGTTTCTCGCGAGCACGATCGTGCTGCTCGAGCACATCGCATACCTCGTGCAACGCGGCTTTGCGGCGCCGCTCGTCGCTGCACTCGTCGGCTTTTTCGGGATCGCCTATTTGCCCGGACGGTGGCTCGTCGCGTATGCTTCGGGACGGGTTGCGACAGCGACGCAACTCGCGATCGTGTTCGCACTCGAAGCGGCCGGGATCGTGCTCTTACTGTTTGCGCGCGATGTGGTGTGGGTCGTCGCCTACGTCGCGCTGTTCGGCATCGCGTACGGCGCGCTCGCGCCGCTGCGCGGCGCAGTGATTGCCGAGCGCTTCGGCCGGCGGGCGTACGGCGAAATTTTCGCGGCGCAAAACGTGGTGACGCTCGTCGTTGCCGCGGCGGGAGCGGTGGGTGCGGGCATCGTGGTGGATCGGGTGGGGTACGCGAGCGTCTTTGAGGTTTGCATCGCGTCCTGTCTTGCCGCCGCGATCGTGATCACCATGTCGCAGCGGCGTCAGACGTCGGTCGGGATCGCGGAAACCGTCACAGCTTCGAGCTGATCCGCGCCGCGCACAACGGGTTCGCGGCGCGTGACGAACCATGCGAGCGCGCAGGCGGCGAACAGCATCGCCGCGCCGAGCAGCCACGGCGCGCCCGGGACACCGACGTATGCGAGCCGGCCGATGAATGCCGAATAGACGCCGGTAAAAATGAATGGGCCGATCAGCATCGCGATACCGCGCACGCTGCCGAGCGCACCTTGCAGTTCGCCTTGTTCCGAGGGCGAGACGTGATGCGTCATCATGCCCTGCGCCGCGGGCCCGGCGAGGTTCCAGAACATCATGACCGGTATGCCGACGAGGAAGATCCAGCCGTTCGGCGCGAGGCCGAACACGACGAAGCCGAGCGCTCCGAACACGAGCCCGACCATGAGAGTGCGGCGCTCGCCGATCGCTTTGACGATCTTGCTCATGAATACGCCCGACACCACGATCGAAAAGACCCCGACCAGCGCGAGCGAGAAACCGTTCATGCGCGAATCCCAGGCGTAGCGGAACATCGTGTAGAGCACCCACACGCTGAACGCCTCGTGTGCCACGTAGGCGAGAAAATTGACGCTGGCGAGCCCGAACAGTTCGCGATGCGAACGCAAGAGTTTGAGCGATCCGATCGGGTTCGCGCGCAGCCACGCGATCGTCGCGCTGCGCTTGTCGCGCTGCAGCGATTCGGGCAAAACAAAAATGCCGTAAAGGCCGTTCGCCAGGCTGAAGGCTGCGGCGACCCAGAACGGCAGGCGCGTGCCGAAGTCGCCGAGCACGCCGCCGAGCAGCGGGCCGACGACAAAACCGACGCCGAAGGCCGCTCCGATGATGCCGAACGCACCTGCCCGTTTCTCCGGCGGCGTGACGTCGGCGATGTAGGCGCTCGCCGTGCTGACGCTCGCGGCGGTGACGCCCGAGACGACCCGTCCGACGTACAGCCACGCCATATTCGGTGCGATTGCCATGACGATCAGATCGAGTCCCAAGCCGAAATTCGAGAGAACGATGACCGGCTTACGGCCGAAGCGGTCGGACAGGATGCCGAGGATGGGCGAAAACACGAACTGCATCAGCGCGAAAAGGGTGCCGAAGATGCCGAGCGTCGTGGACGCATTCACCTCGTTGCCGCCGGCAAATTCTTTGACGAGTTTCGGAAACACGGGCGCGATCATGCCGAACGCCAGCATGTCGAGCGTGATGGTGATGAAGATGAAGGTCAGCGCGCGGCGCTTCATCGGAATCGGCGACTTCATCGAATGCGTGCCTATGGCGCCGGAATCACGGACTCTTGGTTAACGGTAGCGTGCGGCCGAAAAACGCCTCGACAGCCGCCAGCGCCACGCGGCCATGCAAACCCGCTGGAACTTCTTCGAAGGCGTGTTCGGCCCACGGCAGTTCGACGAGCGAAACGTCGTCGCCGGTCGCTTTCGAGGCATCGCGGAAATCGCGCGCGTGTTCGATTTGGACGATGTGATCGCGGCCGCCGTAGATCAGGAGCGTTGGCGGCAGTCCCGGTCGCACGAACGAGCGCGGCGAGGCCGCGCGGTACGCTTGCGGCGCGCTTTCCGGGGGCGAGCCGATGTATGCTTGCATGACGGAACGGGCATCGATGGGATCGGGATGCGGCGGCGAGGCGTACGCGCGCGCGAGATCGAGCGGCCCCGAATAGCTGACGACGGCGTCCACCTTCGAGCCCGGCGCGTACGCTGCGAGCAGTGCGAGTTCGCCGCCGGAGGAGTGACCGATCAGAGCCACGCGCGGCGTGCATTTCGCGTCGCGCGTCACGATCGAACGAACGATGCGCATTTCCTCGGTTACGTCGTGCAGAGCGGCCGGAAACGCAAAGGCGGGCGCGTGCCGGTAGTCGAGTGCGAACACGTCGTAGCCCCGCGCGGCAAGCGCGCGGTTAAGGTTAGCGTCTTTGTCCGGCGATCCGCGCTGCCAGGCGCCGCCGTACAGCGCAAAGACGATCGGGCGGCACGCCGGCGCTCCCAGCGGGAAAAATTCGAGAAGGCGGAGTCGCCGTCCCTCGAACGCGACGGTGAGCGGGTTTTCGTAGACCTGAAAGGACCGTGCGTGCGCGCCGGGGCCGAAGATTGCCTGCCGCCGATCGGACGGGATAAACAACACCGGCAACGCGCTGATGACGATGTCTGCGCACGCGAGAACGAGTGCGGCCGCGCGCGTGCGATTCGGCGCTCGAGCTCGCGCGAGCAGGAGTAACAACAGCAGCCCGGCCGCGAACAGCCACGGGCTCCATTCGATTGCCAGATCTGCCGCAACGACGGCCGGCAGCGTCGGCGGGGGAATGACGATCCACGCGCAGGCGAGCGTCAAAACGCACGCGCAGACGAGCAGCAGTCGCGCGTTCACCGCGATTTGCGGATCAGAGCCCGAGGTACGCCTTGCGCACCATTTCGCTTGCGAGCAACTCTTCGCGCGAACCCGTCATGACGATCCGGCCCGTTTCCAGGACGTAACCGCGCGAGGCGAGTTCGAGCGCGCCCGCGACGTTCTGCTCGACGAGCAAAACCGTCATGCCGCGCGCGTTGATGGCGCGAATGCTCGCAAACACTTCTCCCACGACTTTCGGGGCGAGCCCGAGCGAGGGCTCGTCGAGCATCAGGAGCGACGGGAGCGACATCAGGCAGCGCCCGATCGCCACCATTTGCTGTTCGCCGCCCGAGAGCGTGCCGGCCGTTTGGCGCCGGCGTTCCTTGACGCGGGGAAACAACGCGTAGACTTCTTCGAGCGAGGCCGCGGCTTGCGCGCGCGCGCGCTTGGGATACGAACCGAGCAGCAAGTTGTCTTCGACGCTCATGTCGGGCCACAACTTGCGTCCCTCGGGCACGTGCGCGATGCCCCATTCGACCGCGCGGGCCGGCGAGGCCGCAAGAAGATCCCGCTCCTCGAAGGTCATGGTTCCCGCGGTCGGCGGGAGTAGACGGGAAATCGCGCGCATCAAGGTCGTCTTGCCTGCGCCGTTTGCGCCCAAGAGCGCGACGATCTCTCCGCGCCCGACGCGCAGCGTCGCCCCCTCGAGCACGGCGATCTCGCCGTAGCCGACGTGCAGGTTTTCGACCTCAAGCATGCGCGGTCCCAAGGTACGCGGTCACGACCTTTGGATCGGCGAGCACGTCGTCGGGCGAGCCTTCGGCGATCTTGCGGCCTTCGTCGAGCACCGCCAGTCGCGAGCAGGCGCCGCGAATCGCGCGCAGATTGTGCTCGACGATGACGATTGTGATGCCGCGCGCGTTGATCGCGCGCACGAGTTCGAGCGTGCGATCGGTTTCGGTCGGATTGAGACCGGCGAGCACTTCGTCGAGCAGCAAGATCTCGGGCGACGTCGCGAGCGCGCGCGCGATCTCGAGCCGTTTCTGTCCCGAGAGCGTCAACGAGCGCGCGGGTGAGCCGGCCCGTTCGGCGAGCCCGCAGAACTCGAGCATCTCGAACGCGATGTCGCGCGCACGCGAACGCGAGGGACGCGGCGTCCTTCCGTAAAACGCGCCGACCATCACGTTGTCGAGCACGCTGAGCGCGCGGAACGGGCGGACGATTTGGTGCGTCGCGACCACCCCGCGCCGGCAGATCGCGCTCGATCGCAGTCCCGAGATGTCGCGTCCGTTGAACGCGACCGACCCTTCGCTCGGCTTCATGATGCCGGCGATCAAACGGAAGAGTGTGGATTTTCCCGCGCCGTTGGGACCGATGAGTCCGAGAATTTCGCCGCGTTGCACCTCGAGATTCACGTCGCGCACCGCGACCAGGCCGCCGAAGCGTTTGGTCAGCCCGCGCCCGGCGAGAATGATGCCGTCCTCAGCCACGGGATGCTTTCGTCAGGCGTTTGAACGCGCCGATCAAGCCGCCCGATTCGAAGAGCACGATCGCGCACAGCAGCACGCCGAAGACGAGCAAATCGAGATCGGGCCAGCGCGCTTCGAGCTGTTCGCGCAAGCCCGTGTAGACCGCGGCGCCGAGCAGCGGCCCCGCCAGCGTCCCGATGCCGCCGATGATCGGCATGACGATGAACGAAATGGAGGTCGAAAAACCGAAGACCGAATCCGGGCTGATAAAGAGGTAGTGCAGCGCATACACGCTTCCGCACACGCCCAAAATGAAGGCCGAGACGAAGAGCGCTTGCGTTTTCGCGATGGTCGTATCCACGCCGAGCGTCTCCGCAGCGTCGGGATCGGAACGAATCGCCGCGAGCGCATAGCCGAAACGCGATGACTTGATGAGGGCGGCGACCGCGACGGCTGCGGCACACAGCGCGAGGCCCGTGTAATACTGCTGGGCGGGCGTCGTCGCGGCGGCGGGAAGCGTAATGCCCGACGCGCCGCCCGTGAGCTTGGACCAATTGAGCGCGATCAAACGCGTCGCTTCGCCGATGCCGATCGTCGCGATCGCAAAATACGGGCCGCGCAGCCGAAACGTCGGCGGTCCGATCACGAGCGAAAACGCGCCCGCCAACAGCCCCGCGACGGCGAACGTCGCCCAACCGGGCCAGCCGTGCGCGACGAGGATGCCGGTCGTGTACGCTC
>JACRTZ010000191.1:0-6401 GCA_014304965.1 Vulcanimicrobiota bacterium
CCTACGACCTCACAAAGGCGAAGGGTTTAATGGCGCAAGCCGGCTTTGCCGCGGGCGCCGACGGTATCTTGGGAAAAGATGGAAAGCGCGCGTCGCTGACGCTCGTAACGAACACCAGCAATGCGACGCGCCGCGCCGGCGTCGTGCAAATCCAAGCGATGCTGCACCAACTCGGAATCGAAGTCGAGATCAAGACCTATCCCGGCTCCGTGCTTTTCGCGCAGAAGAACGCCGGCGGCATCCTGCAAGGCGGCAAGTTCGACTTGGCCTGGACGGGCTGGGTCGCGGGCTACGATCCCGACCAGTCTTCGATCTATATGTGCGACAAAACGCCGCCGAACGGCAATAACGAAACGCACTATTGTAACAAAGACGTGGACCGAGCCGAAGAATCGGCGCTGACGCATTTCGATCTGGCGACGCGTAAGGCCGACTACGCAAAAATTGAAGCTGCTTTGAGCCGCGACCAGCCCCAGATCGTGCTGTGGTGGCCGCGTCAGATCCAGCCGACCAATCCGGACTTCCAAGGGTTCACGCCGAACCCCGTTACGGAATCATGGAACGCATATCAATGGACGATCTAGAGCCGCCATCACGCCTCGGCCTGATCCCCGAGCTTCGCTGGCTGCACAAGACGATCGTCACAAACGCCCTGAGCCGCGGCGAAGTCTTGATGTCGGGGGGCACGCGCAGCGATTACTACATCGACAAATTCCGGCTGTTCTCGGATCCCGGCGTGTTGAGGCGCATCGCGCGCCTCTTCAGTCCCATCGTGTCGGAAATCTCGCCGGATCTGATCGCCGGCACCGAACTCGGCGGCGCGATCGTCGCAACCGTCGTCTCGCAGGCGACGAACGTGCCGATGATCGTCGTGCGCAAGACGCCGAAGGCGTACGGAGCGTTCGCCAACGAGTTCGTCGAGGGCCCATATGAGGTCGGGCAAAAAGTGCTGTTGATCGAAGACGTGGTGAGCCACGGCCGCGAGGTTCTGGCCGCGAAGTCGCGGCTCGAAGAGCTCGGCTTGACGGTCACCGTCTGCGCCGTGATCAACCGCGGCCTCGCCCCCATTAAATCGCTAATCCAATTTTCGCTGCCGCGCGGGGACGCCAAGACCGAGAACTAGGAAGCCTAGGTGTCGCCGGCCTCAAACGTTGCGTTGTCGTCGGCAACCACGACGTCGCCGTGGAAAATGCCGCGCGCTTCGGCGAGCATTGTCGCGGGGTCGGACGCGGTCGAGTAGTGCGTCAGAACGAGCCGCTTGACGGCCGCAGCCGACGCCATTTCGGCCGCCTCGCGGGCCGTCGAATGTCCGCGCGGCGAGTATTCGGCGTTCGAGGACAGCAAGGTTGCTTCGCACAGAAAGAGTTCCGTGCTGCGAGCGAGGGCGACGACCTCATCGCAGGGCGCCGTGTCGCCGGAATACGTGACGCTCGAGCCGCCCGCTTCGCAGCGCAGGGCGTAGGTCGGAATGTAATGGCGCGTCGGCGCAAACCGGACGTTCAGCGCGCCCACCTGCGTGATGCCCGCGGGCTGGTATTCGCGCAGATCGAAAACTTCGTCGAGAAAATCGTGACGCGATTCGCGCGGAAACGTGGCCACGATCGCGCGAAGCATCGCCTCGCCCTCAGGCGGGAGCCAGAGCGCGACCTTGCGATCGTTCGTGCGTTCGCCGTACTTCAGCGCGTAGCGCAAAGGAACGACGTCGATGAAGTGGTCGGCGTGCATGTGGCTCACGAAGACCGCGTCCAGATCCTCGAACGAGAGATGACGCCGCAAATTCGAAAAGGCGCCGGTGCCGAAGTCCGCGACGATCGCGTTGCCGCCGTGCTGGATCAGATACGCGCTGCAAGCGCGGGCCGGCCGGGGCACGGCATTACTCGACCCGAGAACGGTGACCCTCAACCCGAGGTGTCGTCCTTCGGGCAGGAAAAGTAGGCGGGTGGCATCTTCCGACCGGTGTCGAGCATGAAGAATCACGGTACGCTACCGGAGCCGCCACATCCGCTCGCCGCGGCGCTCGTCGCAGCGCTGCCGCACGACGCGCGCGTGTTGCTCGTGGGCGTCGGCAGCGGCCGTCACGTGCCGATCCTCCTCGAGTGCGGCTGCCGGGTGGACGGGATCGAGGCCGACGCGCAACGTGCCTCGCTCGCTTCGGCACGGTTCGCGGCCGAACCGCGGATTCGCATCGTGCGCGCGCCCTACGAAGGCCCATATCCGTTCACGACGACGCATGACGGCGCGCTCAGTACGCACGCCTTACTGCACGGAACCCCTCCCGCGATCGCGCGCGCGCTCGCCGCGATCGGCAACCGGCTGCGGGCGGGCGCACCTTTTCACCTCACCCTGGGGTCGCGCAGCGACCCGCGGTTCGCACTCGGGGAGCCGCTCGACGATGCGACGCGCGTCGCGCGCGAAGGCCCCGAAGCGGGCGTTCCGCACGCGTATTTCGACGAAGCCGGGGCGCGCGCGCTGCTTACGAACTGGGACGTCGTCGAGCTGTACGAGGCGAGCGCCGCGGAAACCGCCGGCCGCTGGGCGCACGAGGCCGGCGAAACGGTAGAGATCGTGCACTGGTTCGTCCGCATTGCGCGGCGCTGATTACTTCTTCCCACCGATTTCGGGCGGCACCGCTGCGGTATCGCCATAGAACTCGATCGGAGGCATCCGAAATCCGGCGCGTTCGAAAAGTCGGCGGCCCTCGCCGGAAAGGAGAAATCGCACCACCTCGATGGCGCCTTTTGGATTTCCGGCGTCGGCCGGGATCGTCAAAGCATATTGAATCGCTTCTCCGACGTGAACGCGATCGCCGATCGTAACGCTTGCGCGGCGATAAGACGCAGAGCGCGCCGGATCGCTGAGATCGATTTCAGGCGGCAATCGAATGTAAGGAATCTTGCGGCCGACGGCCTGAATTTCGTACAAGATCGCAGCGTCGGCTTCGCCCTGATCCAGCCGCAGCAAAATGCCTTCGTCGCTAAGGATTTGATCGGGATTCCGAAAGCCGCCTAGAAGCTGCATCATTGGGCGATGATAATACTGTTCCGCCAGCTGGAACGCGATGATGATCCTATAACCGCGCGGGTCGAGCGCGGGATCCGTCCGGACCATCCGCAAACCGGGTTCCTGAAGGACGTCGTACCATTTCAGGTCGCCCCTTCCCACCTTTCGGAACTGCCCTGCAAACTTTGATCCAGCGGAATATGCGAGCACGAGACGAGTGGTCGCGAACGTCGCATACCACTTCACGGGAGTGCTGCCGAGCATCCGCTTCGTAACGTCCGCATCGGCTGAGATAAAAACGTCCGGACGCTTGAGACCGGCGCGAATCATATTGGCGTTCGCGACGCTGCCGTGGCCCTCGGCCGAAACCGCTACGCCTCGCTGCTGGAGCGCCGGAACGATTTCTTTTTCGAACAGCGGGGTCAAGGACTCTGCGTGCAGCACTTTTACCGGCTCGGCCGCGCTGGCCGTTCCTCGCAACACTGTGTCCAGCGCGGACAGCGCTGACACCGAGATTATGTGGCGCAACCAAAGTCCGCGCGTTGTCCTGAGGCTGGCCATTCTCAACCGCGCGGCGTGCCGATCAGGCCGGTCATCGGACTCGACGCCGACGCATAGAGGCGCTTCGCCATGCGGCCCGCGAGAAACGCGAGCCGGCCCGCTTCGACGGCGAGCCCCATAGCGCGCGCCATCGCGACCGGGTCGCGGGCGGTTGCGATGCCGGTGTTCATCAACACCCCATCCACGCCGAGTTCCATCGCGATCGCAGCGTCGGAGGCGGTCCCCACGCCCGCATCGACGATCACCGGCACGCCCGAACGTTCTTTGATGATCGAGATCGAATAGGGATTGCACACGCCGAGGCCGCTGCCAATCGGCGCCGCGAGCGGCATCACCGCGGCGCAGCCCGCGTCCTCGAGGCGCTTGCACGCCGTCGGATCGTCGATGATATACGGCAGCACGGTAAATCCGTCGCGAACGAGTTCTTTGGCCGCGACGATCGTTTCGGCCGTATCGGGATAGAGCGTTTCCATATCCCCGATTACTTCGAGCTTGATCAAGTCGGTGCCGAGCGCTTCGCGCGCCAATTGCGCCGTCAGAATCGCATCCTTCGCGGTGGTGCAGCCGGCCGTGTTCGGCAAGATTTTGTACTTCGCGCGGTCGATGTAATCGAGCAGCGTTTTTCCCGACGGATCGTCGATGTGGATACGGCGGATCGCGACGGTCACGAGGTCGGTGCCGCTTGCCTCGTGAGCAGCCTGCATGATCTCGAGCGAAGGATACTTGCCCGTCCCGACGAGCAGGCGCGATGAAAATTCGTGGCTGCCGATGCGCAGGGGGGCGTCGAGAGCGGCGGTCTGGGAGCTCATGCGCGTAACTTCGCGCTCCGCGGCGGGGTTCCGTGCCGGGTGGTTAGCCGCCGGCGACGGCGCGAATGACCTCGACGACGTCGCCGTCCCGCAGCGTGTGCTCTTTTAGGACAGCGTTGCGGACGACGCGCTCGTTCACAGCCACAGCAATGCCCGAGCCCTCCAACGCAAGGTCCCGCAACAAGTCGGCGACCGTCGAACCCTCGCGCAATTCGCGCGGCTCGCCGTTGACCGTCGCGATCACCGCCGGTTTGCTTCCGGGCGATTGGGCGAAAGCATATCTTCCGCGGTAAAAATGCTGCCGGTGCTGGGCCGCAAGCGGCGCAAGGCGGCGAACTGCTTGCTAGCCTGCCTGAGCGCTTCTTCATGCAGCAACTCGGCCTTGTCGAACATGTACGGATTGTCTTCGGCGCGTCGCATCGTTTCGGCAACGACTTTCAGGGTGGGCCACGTGCGGACCAGCGTCACCGCGATCTGTTCGTAGATGGCCGCGCCAAGCAGCAGCCGGTGATAGACGCACGAGCCGACCCGCTCGTAATATCGCAGTAAGAGGAGCTCGGGATGTTCCGAGAGTTCGGCGCGGATGCCGTCGCGCAACAGGCCGACGCGATACGCCGGGTCGTCCAGTCGCTTCGGAAACTCTTCGAGCACGTAGGCGCGCGCGGCGCGGATCTCGGGCGAATCCCAAATTTCAAGCAGCCGCTCCGTCCCCTGAAACGACTGCGAGCGTTGGAGCTCTTGTAACTGGCGCATCGCGAAAACCGCCGTTCCGCCGATGATGAAGGCGGTGAGCACTGTCGAGATCGCGGTAACGGCACCCCAGTCGATCGTCACATCCCCGTGTAGACGGGGCCTTCGCCGCCCTGCGGGGGCACCCACGTGATGATCTGGTACGGATCCATGATATCGCAGGTCTTGCAATGCACGCAGTTGCTGAAGTTGATCTGCAGGCGGCCGTCGTACTCTTTGTCGCCGTCGCCGCTCGTCTTTGCAAACATCGGTTCGTACACTTTAGCCGGGCAGAAGTACTGGCAGGGGTTACCGAATTCCGGCGTGCAGCGTTCGGCGCAGATGTTCGTGTCGGCGACGTGCAAATGCGCTACTTGGTCTTCGTCGTGCATCGTTCCCGAATTGAAGACGTCGGTCAGTTTGTCGAACGTAAGCACGTTATCGATCTTGGCGCGATGTTCGACAGCCTTCGGAGCGCGCTCCGAAAGTTTTTTCATGCGCGCGTAGCCCGCTTCGCCCGGCAAGCGATCCCTGATGCCGAAGGCGCGGCCGCCCGCGTACATCGAGAGACCGGCATTGAGCATCCCGGCCCACATTCCGGCCTTGAAACCTTGATGAAAGTTGCGCGCGACTTTCAGTTCGTCGTACGCCCACGACGCCTTGAATTTCGCCTCGACTGAAGCGAGGCCGGCGCTGCTGGTGTCGCCCGCTTCGAGCGCTTCGTACGCGGCTTCGGCCGCGAGCATCCCCGACTTCAACGCAAGATGGATACCCTTTAGGCGCATTCCGTTTAAGAAGCCCGCAGAATCGCCCGTGATCAGCAAACCCGACGCGTAGTTGCGCGGCATGGCATAAAGGCCGCCTTCCGGAATTGCCTTCGCACCGTAGCGCAGCAACTTCGCGCCGTCGAGCATCTTCGCTATGGCGGGATGCAACTTGTACTGCTGAAAGTTATCGTGGGGGTCGGTCGTCGGGTCTTCGTAATCGAGGCCCGTCACGAGCCCGATGTCGAGCACGTCGCCGGCCATGCCGTATATGAAGCCGCCGCCGAACGTTTCGTTCGGCAACGGATAGCCGAACGTGTGGATGACCAGCCCGGCGGGCACGCTGCCGGTTTTGCACTGCCACAGTTCCTTGATGCCGACGGCGTAGACCATCGGGTCTTTGTCGCGATCGAGACCGAGTTTCGGAATCGCCTGCTTGGCGAGTGTGCCGCGCGGGCCTTCGGCCAAGATGACGACTTTCGCCATCAGATCGGGACCCGGCTCGTAATTCGCCTTGGGTTTTCCGTTGTGGTCCACG
>JACRTZ010000191.1:6411-9669 GCA_014304965.1 Vulcanimicrobiota bacterium
CTTGTCGCCGACCCGCACGCCCGTCACGCGGTCGCCGTCCCACAACAATTCTTGTCCCGGAAACGCGGGAAAGACGTCGGCTCCCAGGCTTTCGGCGACGCCGCCGAGCCACTTCGTTAGCTTCTGCAAACTCGCGACCGACTTTCCGAGATTCTTCATCATCGGCGGCATCGCGAACGAGGGGAGCGCGACTTTTCCGCCCGCGGTCATGTACCACATCGCGTCGCTCGTCACGGGCGATTCTATCGGCGCGCTCTCGCGCCAGCCGGGCAACAACTCGTCGAGGCCCTTGGGGTCGAGAATTGCGCCCGAAATGCCGTGACCGCCGATATCCGCGGCCTTCTCGATCAGCATGACGGCGAGATCGTCCTTGCCGCGCTCCTTCGCCAATTGGCGCAGGCGGATGGCGGCGGCGAGGCCGGCCGGCCCCCGACGATGAGGACGTCCACTTCGAGCTGATCGCGTTCGGGCATAGCGCTCGGCGCTTCCATGCCCGCCTTCGGGAATCCGTCGTTCGGGCGCGAAGCACTGGACATGAAGATTCGCGTAACCTACGGCCGCGACGGCCTCGACGTGGACGTGCCCGACGGCGCCCGGATCATCGAGCCGCTCGAGTCCACGCCGCTGCGCGACGAGCTTGGCGCCTTTCGCGAAGCCGTACGCGCGCCGCGGAGCGCGCCTGCCCTGCGCGAACTGGTTGGTTCGCACGAACGCGTCGTCATCGTGACGAGCGACGTCACGCGCGCGACGCCGAACGAGCGATTGATTCCCTGGATTCTCGACGAATTGGGCCACGTTCCGGCCGAACAGATCACGGTGATCGTCGGAACCGGCTCGCACCGCGCAACCACGGGCGCCGAGATGGAAGCCATGTTCGGCCGCGCGACGCTCGAGCGCGTCCGCGTGGTCGACCACGACGCGCACGACCCCACGCAGGTGGTTCGGCTCGGCACGACCTCGCTCGGCGCCGACGTCTTCCTCAATGGGGACTACGTGCGTGCCGACAAGCGTATCTGCGTCGGCTTCATCGAACCGCACCTCTACGCCGGTTTTTCCGGCGGGCCGAAAGGCATTATGCCCGGCGTCGCCGGCATCGACACCGTGAAGTTCTTTCACAACGCCAAAATGGTCGGCGATCCGAACTCCCGCTGGCTCAATCTCGAGAACAATCCGATTCAAGCGATGGCACGCGAGGTTGCGGCGATGGCGCCTCCGCACTTTCTGGTCAACGTCACGCTCGACGGCCGAAAAAACATCACCGGCTTCTTTTGCGGCCACTACCTCACGGCACACCAGGCCGGCATGGACTTCTGCAAGCGGCAAAGCGCTACGCCCGTGCCCCACCGGTACGACGTCGTCCTGTCCACGAACGGCGGCTATCCGCTGGACCAGAACCTCTACCAGTGCGGCAAAGGCTTATCGGCAGCCATGCAGATCGTCAAACCCGGCGGCACCATCGTCATGTGCGCCGAGTTAAGCGACGGGTTGCCCGATCACGGGAACTTCAAAGACATCTTGCGGGCGCGCGAAACGCCCGAAGCCTTGCTCGCGATGATCGAGGGTCCCGATTATTCGGTCTACGACCAATGGGCCGCGCAAAGCCAAGCAATGATTTTACTGCACGCCAAGGTCGAGCTGTATTCGACGCTGCCCGATGAGGTCGTCGAGTCCGCGATGCTCGTACCGACGCACGATCCGACGCGCGCTCTGCGCGAAGCGCTCGCAGCGGCGGGGCCGCACGCCACCTGCGCCGTACTGCCGCACGGGCCGTACGTCGTGCCCTACATCGAAACGGAGCCGGTCACGGCGGTCTGACGCTCGACGAGAGCGCGCAGCCGCTCGAGCGCCGTAACGACGGCGATCCGATGGATCACGATCCGGTCATCCCATGCAAGCGCGCGGGGAGATTCAAACGTCAGCGAACGCTTGACGGAGCGGCGCAGCAAATAGATGCTGTGCGGAAGCATCGGCGCGAGTGACAGTTCGGCTTTGACATCGGGAACGACGCAGCCGCGCTCGACCCGGTAAAAGCCGCGCGCCCCTTCCGGATAACCGAGGTCGTAGTGCTCGTCGAGTTCTTGCACCGGAAAGCCGGCCTCGTCGATCGCCCGAACGACGCTCGGACCCAGGCGTTTCACATCGACTGCGGGCTCGTAACAATAGAACCCCGTGGCCTCGAAATCTTCGTGCAGATCGAGGTTCAAGTCGAACACTCTATCGCGGTTCGCCGTCATGATCGCGCGCGCTTCGGCGGCGCGTCCGCCGCGCCCGAACGAACGGTTAATGTCCATGCCTTCGGCGTTCTCGCGCGTCCCGGCGGCATAGCCGCTAGGATTGGTGCACGGCCAAAGACGATATGCAAACGACGGATCGAGCAAACCGTCGCGAACGAGGCTCAACAGCGCCCACGGCGTTGCCGGCTCGTCGCCGTGCACGCCGGCCGTGACGATCACATTTGCGCGCGGCGGCCCCTCGCGCGCTTGGACCTCGGCCACGAGGAGCGTTCGGGCGACGCTCGGACACGCGACCTCGCGAACGCTCGCGCGAAAGCCGCGCAGCGACTTCCATGCGCGCTCGAGTTCGGCGTAGGGCGGCGGCGACGTCAGCCGGACAACGCTTCCGGGAAGTCGAGCCGGTGCCTCGCGAGCAGCGCTTCCGCTTCTCGCGCCGCAACGGGACGGGCGTAATAAAAACCTTGCTGTTCGTCGCAGCCGAGTTTGCGCACCAGCGCGGCCTGCTCCGCCGTTTCGACGCCCTCCGCAACGACACGCAGGCCGAGCGCGTGGCCGAGGGCGACGATCGCCGAGACGATCGCGCCGTCGCCGCGATCGCCCGGTAAATCGCGCACGAAGGCGCGGTCGATCTTGAGCGCGTCGACCGGGAAATGCTTTAAATACGAAAGAGTGCTGTAGCCCGTGCCGAAATCGTCGAGTGCGAAGCGCGCGCCTAATGCCTTAACCTCGGCGACCGCGCGCTTGGCGCCGGCCAGATCGCTCATGACCGCGCTTTCGGTAATCTCGAGTTCGAGCAAGGCCGGCGGAACGTCGTGCTCTTCGAGCGCCGCGGCGATCATCGCCGAGAACTCGGCGTCGAGCAATTGGCGCGCCGAAACGTTGAACGCGACACGGCACGCCGGCAAGCCCAAATCGCGCCACCGGCGGATCTGCGAAAGCGCGACGCGCAAGAGGCGTCGTCCGAGCGGAACGATCAGTCCGTTCGCTTCGCACGGACCGATGAACGCATCGGGAGCAACGAGCC
>JACRTZ010000090.1 GCA_014304965.1 Vulcanimicrobiota bacterium
TTGACGGCATCCGTTGCGATCCGATGGAGAGCGCGAAGTTTCACATCCATCAGCATCTCACGATTCTCGATCGCGGCAAGGCCGTGAAGATTCCGGCCGACGTCGGGCGTCCGGTGCTCGGCAACTGCCTGTATTGGCTGCACACCCATACCGATGACGGGCTCGTGCACATCGAGTCGCCGGAAATCCGGACGTTCACGCTCGGTAACTTTTTTGAAATCTGGGGGCAGCCGCTCGATGCGACCCACGTAGGCCCGATGCACTTCAAGCGCGGAGCGCTCAAGACGTTCGTGGGCGGCCGGCCGTATGCGGGCGACCCGCGAAAGATCGAGTTGACCGAACACGCCGACATCGTGCTGCAAATCGGTCCCCCCTACAGCATGCCGAGGCCCTTTACGAAGTGGCCGGGGTGACGCCGAGGTAAGCCGCAACGATCTCGTCGCGCCCGAGCAAGTCTACGCCCTTGCCTTCGAGCGCGATCGCGCCGCGTTCGAGCACGTAGGCGTAGTCGGCGAGCGCCAGCGCCTTGCGCGCGTTCTGCTCGACGAGCAGAATCGAAGTGCCGCGAGCGCGCTCGGCCGCGATGATCTCGAAGATCTGCTCCACGAGCTTCGGGGCGAGTCCCATGGACGGCTCGTCGAGCAGGAGCGCTTTCGGCCGCGCGACGAGCGCGCGCGCGATCGCGAGCATCTGCTGCTCTCCGCCTGAGAGCGAGCCCGCGGGCAACGACCTGCGCGTTCCGAGAATCGGAAAGCGTTCGTAGAGTTCGCGGATGTGCGCCGCCGTGGCGGCCGACGGTTGCGCGGCGGCGGCGACGAGCAAATTTTCTTCGACGCTCATCTGCGCGAGCATGCGGCGTCCCTCGGGAACGTGGACGAGGCCCGCCCGCACCAACTGGTGCGGACGCACGCGAGTGACGTCGCGGCCGTCGAACCGGACGTGTCCGGCGCGGATCGGTACGAGCCGCGACAGCGTCATCAGGAGGGTCGTCTTGCCCGCGCCGTTTGCGCCCACGATCGCGCACAGCGCGTGCGGTTCGAGCCGCAGCGAAATGCCGTGCAGCACTTCGATGCGCCCGTAGCCCGCCTTGAGACCGTCCACCTCGAGCAAGGCCATTTAGGCGCTCGTTCCTAGGTACGCTTCGACCACGGCCGGATCGCGCGCCACCTGCGCGGGCGTCCCGCTTGCGATCGTTTCGCCGAAGTTCAGCACGACGACGTGGTCGCAGACCGCCGACACGAGCGACATATCGTGCTCGACGAGCAGCACGCCCGTGCCGCGCTGCGCGATCCCGCGGATGACCGAGCGCAGCTCGTGCGACTCGCGCGGATTCATCCCGGCCGCCGGCTCGTCGAGCAACATCACCGACGGCGTCCCCGCCAGCGCTCGCGCGATTTCGATGCGGCGTTGTTCGCCGTACGGCAGGCTCGCGGCCGGGCGCGACACGTCGAATTCGTGAACGGCGACGCGCGCCAACAACTCCTTGACACCCTCGTCGGACAGCGGGCTTCGCAGGCGGTAGGCGCCGGCGCGAACGTTGTCGGCGACGCTGAGGCCGCCGAAGAGCCGGATGTTTTGGTACGTGCGCGCGACACCCGCCCGCGCGACGAGATGTTGGGGGAGTCGGTCCAGACGCAGGGGGCCGAGTGAAATCGTGCCGGTGCCGGGCCGCACGACGCCGCTGACCGCGTTGATGAGCGTCGTCTTACCGGCGCCGTTGGGGCCGATCAAACCCACGATGCTTCCCGGCCCGATGCGCATCGTCACGCCGCGCAGCGCGGCGACCCCGCCATACGAAACACTGACGTCCGCAACGTCGAGCCCGGCGTTCACGCGCGTTTGCGCCATAATCCTGAAATTCCGGCGGGCGCGAACAGGATGACGCCGAGCAACACGACGCCGGTGACGAGTTCGCGGAAGAAGTCCACGTTCGCGCCGGTCGCGGCTTGAACGGCACGCGTGATCTCCGGCAAGAGCGTGATGAGTCCGGCCCCCAGGACCGCGCCGGCCGCGTTCGTCACGCCCCCGATCACGCAGGCAACCAAAATTTGTTCCATGCGTCCGAAGCCGAAGTCGGCCGGGGTCAAGAAGAAGTTCGAGTGCGCGTAGAGCGCGCCTCCGAGTCCGGCGATCGCCCCGCCGAGCGCAAGCGAGAGCGTGCGAATCGCGCCGACGTCCACCCCGACGCTGCGCGCCGCGTGTTCGTCCTCGCGAACGAGCGACACCGCGAGCGCGAATTTTGTGCGCGAAAGCGCAAAGAGCGCGACCGCGACGAGCGCGAGGCCCACGTAGATGACCGGCGTGGTCGCGTCGTTCGGAATGCCGCTGAGCCCCTCGGCGCCGCCCGTAATGGAGAAGTTATTGGCAAACACGCGCACGATTTCGCCGAAGCCGATCGTCGCGATCGCGAGAAACACGCCGCGCAAGCGGCGGACCGGATACGCGAGCAGCGCGGCGACGAGGGCTGAGACGAGCATCGCGAGCGCGATCGAGGCGAGTAGCGGCCAATGGGCATTGAGTGATAGGATCGCCGACAGGTATGCGGCGATCCCCATGAACGCGGCCTGGGCGAGTGCGAGTTGTCCCGCACGCAGCGACACCGACAGCGAGAGCGCCATGATCGCGTTGACGCCGATCTGGTCCACCAGCCGGGAGTGTTTGGCGTAGAAATCCACCAACGCGTTCACGCGACCGGTTCGATCAGGCCGCGCGCAGCGTTCGTTTGCCGAAGAGTCCCGTGGGCCGCGCGACGAGCAGCAAGAACATCACGCCGAACAGGATCGCGTCGCGCCAGGCTGAGAGGCCGAACGCGATCGCGAGCGTTTCAACCGCCCCGAGGATGAAGCCGCCGGCGACCGCGCCCGTGACGCTACCCATTCCGCCCAGGATAATGACGGCCAATCCTTTGAGTTCGATCGGACCGCCCATGTCGATCGTTGCGCTGTTGTATTCGAGTCCGGTCAACACGCCGGCCGCGCCGCCAAGCGACGATGCGATGAAGAAGGTCGCACCGATCGTGCGTTCGAGGTCAACGCCGAGCAGCGCCGCCGCAACCCGATCTTCGGCAACGGCTCGAATGCTGCGCCCGAGCGCCGTCGCGCGCAGGATCCAGCCGAGCACGAGCATGAGCGCGATCGCCGAGAGAAAGATCAGCAGTTCGACGGTCGTAAACCTGACGGTTCCGAGGTGGATGACCGGCGCCGCCGCTGCGCCGCCGATTGCGAAGTGCCGTTCGTCCACGCCGTAGATGCCGCGGAGAACCGCGCCGATAACGATCGCGACGCCGATGGAGGAGATCAACGGCACGAGCGTGCCCGCGTTGCGCGCGCGCAGCGGCGCGAAGGCGACCCGGTCGAGCAGTATCCCCATGATTCCCGCCATGACCGCGGCGGCGAGCAGCGCGAGCGGGATCGGGACGCCCATGCTCGCGAGCGAGAATGCCGCAAACGCCGCCGCCGTAAAGATCGCCGCGTGTGCGAGATTGAGAATGTCGAGCACGCCGAACACGAGCGTGTAGCCGACGGCAAATAGCGCGTAGACCGCGCCGAGAAAAAGTCCGTTGAGGAGCTGTTGAGCGATCACGACGCGGCGCGCACGCCTTTCCCGCCTTTAATGAAAGGTCGTGAAGCCGTTCTTGACGATCGAGAGGATCACGGGCGACGACTTCACGTCGCGGTTGGCGTCGAAGCCGATCGGTCCGAGCACGGTCTGGATGACGCGCACGTGCTTGAGCCCGGCGAGCATGCCGTCCTTATTGGTCGCGCCGTTCTTGACGAGATATGCGACGATCTGCGCGGCGGCGTAGGCCTGCGCGGCGAATTGGTCCGGACCTTTGCCATACTTTGCCGTGTAGTGTTTGACGAAGTTCACGTTGGACGGGTACATGGCACCCGAATACCAGGCCGCGCCGACGACCGTGCCGTGCGAGGCGGAGCCGGCGACGCTATACATCTCGGGCGAATTGAGGCCGTTGCCGCCCATCATGTGCGCTTTGATTCCGAGTTTGCCCGCCTGCTCGATGATTTTGGTCGCTTCGGGGAAGAGTGCGCCGATCGCGATGACGTCGGGATGCTTGGACTCGATGCGCGTGAGCGACGGCTGAAAATCAGTATCCTTGATATGGAAGGTCTCGGTGTCCACTACGTCCACGCCCGCGGCTTTCAATTCGCGCGCGAAGATGTCGCCGTCGGTTTTTGTGAAGGCGTTGTCGTCACCGTAGATAATCGCGGCCGTTTTGTAGTGCCACTTGCCGTGCGTCCGCTTGACGGTCGTCGGGATCACTTGCGATTCGGCGAGCGCGCAGCGAAAGACGGTCGGACCGATCGCGGTCACGCCTTCGGCCGTCGTGGACGTTCCCATCACGGGGAAATTCGCGGCTTTCGCAATCGGAAAGGCTTTGAACGCTTCACCCGAGAGCGTGGGTCCGAGTACGAGCGCGGTCTGTCCGTCGGTCGTAAACTTTTGCATGAGGTTGACGGCTTGGGCGGCGTCGGTCGCGGCATCCTGAACGTCGAACACGACGGTCGCGCCGCCCGCGTCGATCTTGCCGGCCTTAATGTCGTCGCTCGCAAGGTCGTAGGCGTTTTTCTGCGGCGTCCCGTAGACCCCGGCGCCGCCGGTCACGTCGGCGATGACGCCGACGCGCACGGTTTTGCCCGCCATCGGGCCGCCCGCTCCGAACGCCGCGCTCGCACCGAAGCTCGCGAGCAGCACTGCATAGATAAACGGCTTCAACCGCACGATCAAACCTCCCGACTCACCGGTGTTTGCCGCTGGTTCGTACGACCAGCCTCGCGAAGCCTGCCCGCTGCGGCTTAGTCGAGATGCGGCCTGAGCAGCCGCATGAAGCGCGCGAAGCGCGCGTTTGCTTCGTCGGAGCTGGGCAGCGCGGTGTACACGACCAGCACGAATCGCGAATCCCCGGCATCGAGGATGCCGCCGTCGTGCGAGACCTCGTCGGTATCGCCGGTTTTATGCGCGAACCGGTCGCCTTTGCGGAGGCCGGGGCTCAGCTTTTCATTCCATTCTTGCGCCGCGAGCGCTGCGAAGAGCCGGTCCGAGCCTGCGATCCGGTTTTGCGCGATCAAGGCGAAGAGCGCCGCGGCGTCACCCGCCGAGTGCGCGTTGCGCCCGGTCGCCTGGGGATCGGCGATCAACGGGAGACTGCCGGAGACTTTGCGGCGGATTGCGGTGGCCTTGAGGCCCCACGACTGTGCGAAGGCGGTCGCCCGGCTGCGGCCGACGACGTCGATCAGCACGTTCGTCGCGACGTTGTCCGAGCGCGCGATCATGAGGTGGAGCAGCTCGTCGAGCCGCGCCGAGTAGCCCTCCGCGAGGGGGGAGGCGGCGTCGTTCACCGTCAGATTCGCGGCGCTGACCGTCACCCGATCCTCAGCATGAACGATGCCGTCCAGCCAGAGCTTCGTGACCGCCGCGGCGAGGGGCACCTTCATCATACTGGCGGGCGCCATGGCGGCCTGGGCGTTGAGCGCCAATTCCTTCGCCGGCCCGCCGGATCCGGAAAGGCGCCGTACGACGATGGAGGGTGAGGTAAGGGACGCTTGGGCTGCGAGCTGAGCGAGACCGCCGACCGTGAGTGAGTTTAGATGCAAGTGAGTACTTGCTTTACGCGGAATCGAATGATATCCTTGAAGCGTGCAAGTACCTGCTTTCATGCCATGCTCGGGCGACCGGGCGTAATGGCCGCCGTTGAGGCGACCGCGGACCGGCGCGAAGACACGCGGGTCCGCATTCTGAGCGCAGCTCGCGAACTGTATGCCGCGCGCGGAAGCCGCGGCACGACGACGCGCGAGGTGGCCGAGCTCGCAGGCGTCAACGAGGCGACGCTCTTTCGCCACTTCGGGACCAAGCAGCAGCTGCTGTTTGCAATGCTCGACCATTTTAGCGCGACGAGCACGCTGCACGAGGTCTTCCCGGCCGCGCTGAGCCTTTCGGACATCGGTGCGCAACTGCGCATGATCGGCCAACAAGCCGTGGAGCATATCGCGCTTAAGGAAGATCTGATCAAGGTCGCGATGGCCGAGGAGATCGTGGATCCGGCGGGTGTGTCGTGCACGTGGCGCGGGCCCGCCGAAGCGCGCACGCGGCTTGCCGAGTTCATGCGCGCGAAGACCCACGCCGGTGAATTGCGCGGTGATCCCGACTTTTTGGCGCGCGTGTTCTTGTCGCTGTGCTTTTCCCTCGTCATTGCGCGCCGCCTGTGGAGTGACTTTCCCCAGCCGCGCGAGCGCGCGCTCGACGCGATGGTCGATATCTTCCTGAACGGAGCCGGAACGAAATAATGGAAACGACGACACCCAAGCCGACTGCCTCGGAACTCGTGACGCCGCAGGGGCAACCCGTCGCCGAAGAGCACTCGGGACCGCCGAAATGGGCGCGCACCGCCGGCATCGTCGTTGGAGCGATCGTCCTCGTATTCGTCTTGATCTGGGGCGCTCGCGCGATTGCGTACGCCACGACCCACCAGACGACCGACGACGCGCAGATCGACGCCGATCAGGTCGAGTTGACCAGCAAGATCGTCGAACGCGTGGACAAAATCCTCGCCGATACGAATCAGCAAGTGTCGCGCGGCCAACTCTTGATTCAACTCGACGACCGCGACGAACGCGCCCGCGTTCTGCAGGCGAAAGCAAATCGCGACGCGGTGCTCGCGCAAGCGCGTGCGGCGCAGGCAAACGTCGCGCTGACGCGCGACACCCAAGCCGCGCAAGACATTCAAAATGCGGGCGCCGTAGCGCAGGCGCAAGCCGCGGTCGCCGGCGCGTCCGCCAACGCACAGTCGTCGGAAGGGCAGATTTCCGTCGCTCAAGCCGGCGTCAGCGCTGCCGCCGCGCAAGTGCAAGCCGCAAAAGACGCGATTCCCGGCGTCTATCAGAATATGTTGCGCGCGAAGGCGGACCTGCGCCGGACCCAGTCGCTCGTTTCTACGGGTGACGTGGCCGCGGCGCAACTCGACGCGGCGCGCGCAAGTTACGAAGCCGCGCGTTCCGCCTATACGCAGGCGCAGGCCGGCGTCGCGACCGCGCAAGCGAACCTCGCGCAGGCCCGGGAGCGCTTGAATTCCCAACGCTACGCCACGAGCGGCACCCAATCGCAGATCGGCCAGCAGGCCGCGACGGTGACGACCGCGCAGGGCAAACTCGCGGAATCGTCGTCGCCGAACCGGGTGGCTGCGCAGCAAGCGCAAGCCGATGCGGCCGCCGCACAGGTCGAAACCGCCCAAGCGCAACTGAAGACCGCGCAAGATCAACTTTCGTACACGCAGATCCGCTCGCCGATCGACGGCTACGTCGGTGCGAAGAACGTCGCAATCGGCGCGACCGTCCAGCCGGGCCAGTCGTTGATGACGATCGTGCCGTCGCAGAACATTTACGTGACGGCAAACTTCAAGGAAACGCAACTCGGGAAGATGCGCGTCGGCCAGCAAACGGACATCGGGGTAGACGCCTGCAAAGGCATAGCGCTCACCGGTCACGTCGTCGCGATTTCTCCGGCTTCACAGAACAAGTTCTCGCTCGTGCCCGCGCAAAACGCAACGGGTAATTTCGTCAAGGTGACGCAGCGCGTGCCGGTGCGCATCGCGTTCGATCGTCCCGATCCGTCGTGTCCGCTGCGTCCGGGCATGTCGGTCGAAGCGTCGGTCAAGGTTAAGTAGGACCCGAGATGGCGACCGCCGCGCCCGCGGGGGCCCGCGCGCCCGCGCCCAGCGTAGCGTTCGGGGCCGAGGCTCGCGACGTCGTCGAATACGGCACGCGCCGGGCGTGGATCACGCTTGCGATCGTGGTCGCAACGCTGCTCGAGATCGTGGACGTCACCATCGTCAACGTCGCCTTGCCGAATATTCAGGGCAATTTTGGCGCGAGCGTGGATCAGGCGGCCTGGATCGGCACCGGATACATCATCGCGAACGTCGTCGTCATTCCGATTACGCCGTGGCTGCAGATGCGCTTCGGCCGCCGCCAGTACTATGCGGCCTCGATCCTGATCTTCACGCTCGCATCCATCATGTGCGGGCTTTCGAGCACGCTCGAAGAGTTGGTGTTTTGGCGCATCGTTCAGGGCTTGGGCGGCGGCGGCTTGATTTCAACCTCGCAAGCGATCTTGCGCGAAACGTATCCCGCCGACAAGCAAGGCCTTGCGGCCGGCATCTTCTCGATGGGCGTGATCGTCGGTCCGACGTTGGGCCCGACGCTCGGCGGCTTCATCACCGACCAGTTTTCGTGGCGCTGGGCATTTTTCGTCAACGTCGTGCCGGGCATCGTCGCGTTGCTGCTCGTGCTGACCATGCTGCGCAATCCGCACCGCCCGACCAAAATGCAACTCGACTGGCTCGGCCTCGTCTTGCTCGCGGTCGGGATCGGCTCGCTGCAATACGTGCTCGACCAAGGTCAACAGAAAGACTGGTTCGACGACGCGTCCATCGTGCTGTGCTCGATCACGGCCGTGACTGGGCTGATCGGCTTTGTGGTCTGGGAGTTGCGCAACGCAAAGCCGCTCGTGAATCTCGGGGTGCTGCGCTACAAGACCGTTGCGGCGGGCAGCGTGCTCGGCATGGTGCTCGGTATCAGTTTGTACGGCAGCGTACTGATCCTACCGCAATACGTTCAAGGCTCGCTCGGCTTCACGGCCACGCTCTCGGGCGAATTGCTCATCTTCCGCGCGGCCGCGGTCATGCTGTTCACGCCGCTCGCGGCCTTTCTCTCCGGGAAAAACTTGGTGGACCAGCGCTGGCAAGTCGCGATCGGGTTCGTGCTGATCGGCATTTCCAACTGGATGCTTGCGGACGTGACGACGACGGGCGCCGATTTCTGGACCTTCATGTGGCCGCTCGTGCTGAGCGGCGTCGGGCTCGCGCAGATCTTCGTGCCGTTGACGATTTCCGTGCTGAGCTCGGTTCAGCCGCGCGACATTCCCGGCGCTGCGGCGTTCTTCAACCTCGCGCGCCAGATCGGCGGCAGCGTTGCGATCGCCGTGCTCGTCACGATCCTCGCTCGCTCGAACGCCGTCCACCATACAGAACTCGCTTCGCGCGTCACGCTGCACTCGGCGCCGGTCGCCATTTTCGTCGAACGCGACGGCGGCGCGCGTTCGCCCAAAGTTGTTCAGCAACTCAACGCTATCGTTAGCCGGCAGGCCGCGGTACTGTCGTACGCCGACACGTCGCGCTTCGTTGCCGTCATTTCCATTCTGCTCGCGCCGCTCGCGTTTATCATGCGGCGCCCGAAGATCGTCGCCGCCGCCGGCGGCGCGGACTAAAGGAGACTCCCGTGTTTGCCCTCCCACTCGCCTTCGGACTCTTCGCCGGCTCGATCGCCCAGGCGCCGTCCCCGTCATCGTCGCCGCAAGCAACGCCCGTTGCGGTCGCAACGCCTGCGGTGAGCAGCTCGCGCGCGGCAGGCCTCGTGTTACCGCCGGTACCGAACGTTGGCCCCACGCCGAATCTGCCGGCCAACGCGCTGCCTTCGGGCGATCTCGTCGGAACGAGCGGACCGTTCGTGGCGCTGGCACTTTCGGATGCGATCGGCATGGCAATGGCACGGAATACCGACCTCGGCGTCGCGCAGTCGAACCGCCGCATCGCGGGCTATCAGATTGTCGCGGCCG
>JACRTZ010000069.1 GCA_014304965.1 Vulcanimicrobiota bacterium
ACGGCTGGAGGACGAGCTCGCAGGCGCGCGTCGAAGCGACGGCACGCTCGACGTCGGCAAGCTGACCGCCACCGAGTACCTCGACGCGGTCATCAAGGAGGCGATGCGCCTGCGGCCGATCATCCCCGACGTCGTGCGCAGAGTGCACGAGCACTATCTCGACGCCGGCGCCGACGTGCTGGAAACCGACTCGTTTACGGCCTCGCGTCTCAAGCTCGACGAGTACGGGCTCGGGCATCGCGTCGCCGAAGTCAACCGCGGCGCGGCCGAGATCGCGCGCGAAGCGGCCGACCGTTACAGCACGCCGGACAAGCCGCGCTTCGTCGCGGGCTCGCTCGGGCCGACCGGGATGCTGATCTCGTCGTCGGATCCGATGCTTTCGAAGATCACCTTCGACGAACTCGCGGATCTGTACGGCGAGCAGGCGCGTCATCTCGTTGAGGGGGGCGTGGATCTGCTCTTGATCGAGACGAGCCAAGATCTGCTCGAGATGAAGGCCTCGATCGCGGGCATCACGCGCGAGTTCGCCCGCGGTCTGCGGCGCGTTCCGATCCAGGCCCAGGCGACGCTCGACGTTACAGGCCGCATGCTGCTCGGTACCGACATTCGCGCGGTCTGCGCGACGCTCGACGCATTGCCCATAGACGTGATCGGCCTCAACTGCTCGACCGGCCCGACCCACATGCGTGACGCAGTTCGCTACCTCGTGGACAATTCGCGCTGCTACGTCGCGGTCATTCCGAACGCCGGGCTCCCGCTGATGGGGCCCAAAGGCGAGACCATCTATCCCGAAACGCCCGACGAGATGGCGCGCGAACTCTCGGCCTTCGTGCACGACTTCGGCGTCAACGCGATCGGCGGCTGCTGCGGCACGACGCCCGCGCACATACGCGCGTTCGTGGCGGCGGTCGCGGGCCGCGCCGGTCGCGCTCCCGAACCCAAGCCGTTGCAGTTCGCAGCATCGGCGATGACGGCGACCGCGCTCAAGCAAGACGGCAGCCCGCTCCTGATCGGCGAGCGCATCAATTCGCAAGGCTCGCGTAAGATCAAGCGCCTCTTGCTCGAAGAGAATTACGACGACATCATGCTGGTCGGGCGCGAGCAGGCCGAAGGCGGCGCGCACGTGCTCGACATCTGTACCGCTTTGACCGAGCGCACCGACGAAGACGTTCAGATGGCGACGATCGTGAAGCGCCTTGCACAGTCGGTCGAGACGCCGCTGATGATCGACTCGACCGAGGCGAAGGTCATTGAAGGCGCGCTGAAGATCTACGCCGGCCGCGCGATCGTCAATTCGATCAATTTAGAGAACGGCCGCCTCAAGATCGATTCGGTCATGCCGCTCGTCAAGGAGAGCGGCGCCGCCGTGGTCGCGCTGACGATTGACGAAGCCGGGATGGCCAAGACCGCCGAACGCAAGCTCGAGGTCGCGCAGCGCATCTACGACATCGTGACCGGCGAATACGGGCTGCCGCCGGGAGCGCTGATCTTCGACGCGCTGACCTTTACGCTCGCGACCGGCGACCCCGAGTTCATTGATTCCGCGACTGCGACGATCGACGGTATCCGGCTAATCAAAGAGGCCCTCCCGGGCGTGCTAACTTCGCTCGGCGTGTCGAACGTCTCGTTCGGACTCAAACCCCACGCACGCGCGGCGCTTAATTCGGTCATGCTGCACCACTGCGTTGCGGCTGGCCTCGACATGGCGATCGTCAACGCGAAAGAGATCACGCCGTACAGCGAACTCGATGCGACCGAGCGTGAATTGTGCGACGACCTCGTGCTGAACCGCCGTCCGGATGCGCTGCAGCGCGTCATCGAGCATTGGGAAAACATGGCGACGCCGGCCGGCGCCGCAGGCGCGCTGATGGACGACGACGCTGATGCGCCGGTTGAAGTGCGCATTCACAACGCAATTTTGCGCCGCCGCAAGGACGGCATCGAGACGAAGATCGATGAGGCCCTGCTCGCGCGCGGTCCGGTGGACGTTCTCAACAACGTGCTGCTGCCCGCCATGAAAGAAGTCGGCGACAAGTTCGGCGCCGGCGAACTCATCTTGCCGTTCGTTCTGCAGTCGGCCGAGGTGATGAAGAAGGCCGTGGCCCATCTCGAGCAGTTTCTTGAGAAGACGGAAGGCGTGACGAAAGGAAAGGTCGTGCTGGCGACGGTCTTCGGCGACGTTCACGATATCGGCAAGAATCTCGTTAACACGATCTTGACCAACAACGGCTACACCGTGTTCGACTTGGGCAAGCAGTGTCCGATGACGCGCATCCTCGAGAAAGCCGTGGAGGTCGAGGCCGACGCGATCGGCCTCTCCGCGCTGCTCGTTTCGACGTCGAAACAGATGCCGATCTGCGTGGCCGAGCAAGACTCGCGCAAGATCGAGTTTCCCATTATGATCGGCGGGGCCGCGATCAACCGTGACTTCGGCCGCCGCATCGCCTTCCTCGACGACGGCGAACGATTCTTCGACCCGGGCGTCTACTACGCGAAGGACGCTTTCGAAGGGCTCGAGATCATGGACCGGCTGACGAGCGCTCCCGAGCGCCGCGACGCTTTCGTGACGAGCAAGCGCGACGAAGCGTTCGCGGCGCGCGACAAAGCGCGAGCGGCGCACGCGCCCGCGTTGCCGAGCGGAAAAACCGCGCGCGATCAGCTCGCGATACCCGACGTCCCGAAGGCGCCGTTTTTCGGCGCGCGCACGGTGTCGGATCTCGACGTCGCCGAACTGTGGCCGAACTTCGACCTCAAGAGCCTCTACCGGCTCTCGTGGGGCGGCGCGAACGTGAAGGGCGCCGAGTGGGACGCGATCGTGCGCGACGAATTCGAACCGCGCCTCGCGCGCTACCGGCGCGAAGCGGAGGCGACGCACGTGCTCTCGCCGCGGGTCGTGTACGGATACTTCCCCGCCGCCGGCGAGGGCGACGACGTGATCGTCTACGCGCCCGACGATCCGACGCGCGAACTCGCACGCTTCCGGTTCGCCCGGCAAACCGGCGGCGAACATCTGTGTCTCGCCGACTACCTGCACGAACCGGCCGAGGGCCGCGCGAGCGACCTGATCGCGTTGCAAGTCGTGACCGTCGGCCGCGAAGCGTCCGAACGCATTGAGGCGCTGCACAAAGCCAACGATTACAGCGAAAGCTATTACGTGCACGGGTTCTCCGTCCAGTCGGCCGAGGCGCTCGCGGCGCATACGCACAAGCGCATCCGCCAGGAACTCGGGCTGCCCGACGATCGCGGAAAGCGGTACTCGTGGGGTTACGGCGCCTGTCCCGACCTGGAACAGCACGAGATCGTGTGGCGGCTGCTCGACGCCGAAAAGGCGATCGGAGCGTCGCTGACCGAAGCCTTCCAGATCGTTCCCGAGCAGTCCACGGCGGCGATCGTCATCCACCACCCGCAGGCGTCGTACTTCAACGCCGCCGCCGTTCGCGAATTGTCGGCGGCTTAGGCCCGCTTGGCCGAAATCACGAAGCCGAGCGCACCGCCGAGCGCGCCGCAAGTCACGTCCACCGCATTCCAGACGAGACCCTCGCGAACGCCGATGGCGAATTGCGCGATTTCGATCAGCGCGCTGTACAGGGCGACCGCGAGCATGCCGGTACCGAGGGAACGGCTCTTCCCGTATTCCCCTCGCGCGCGCAAAAAGAGGAACCCGACGATCGTGAAGGCGGCCACGCTGTAGATCTTCCGCAGCAGCACGTGCCACGTGATGGCCGGCGGCGAGGTCGAGTTGTAGACGTCTTGGTTGATCGCGAGAACGAAGAAGACGGTCGCTGCCGAGACCACGGCCACCGACCACCATTTGATTTGCGGGCGCCGTGCCGGAAGGTTAGAGTTCGAAACCGGCCTTGCTCGCATCGTCGGCAAACATCTTTACCGTATCGAGCGAGTAGTCGTCCAAATCCTTGCCGACGAGCCCGAGTTTTCCCAGAACGTCGTGCGTGACGGTGATGATGTGCGTGCCGATCTCGTCGGCTTGAAAGATGTTGAGCAATTCGCGGGGGCTTGCCCAGATGAGTTCGACGCCCGGGTGGCAGGCGATCACGTCGAGGGATTCACGCATGATCGGCAGCGGATCGCGGCCCGTATCGGCCACGCGGCCGGCAAACACCGAAACGCAAGCCGCCGCCCCGCCGCTCAGTGCGGCGCAGACTTCGCGCACTTGGTCGGCGGTCATCAGCGCGGTGACGTTGAGTTTGACGCCTTCGCGGGTGAGCTCGCGCACGACGGGCGAGGTCGTTTCGCGTTTCGTATTCGTCACCGGAATTTTGACGTACACGTTCCCGCCCCAGGTTGCGATCTTGCGCGCCTGGCTCAGCATCTCGGGCGCTTCGTCGGCGAAAACTTCAAACGAAATCGGATAGTCGGGAATCGCGGCGACGAGGTCGCGCGCGAAGCCTTCGTAATCGGTGATCCCGGCTTTGCGCATCAAGGTCGGATTGGTCGTGAAGCCCTTGACGAGCGGGTTGCGCGCGAGGGCGACGATGGCGTCTTTGTCCGCCCCGTCGGCGAAGATCTTGACCTTGAGCTTTGCGAGCGAAGGGGTCGGGATGCTAAGGAAGTTCTCTAACAGCACGGCGTTGTTCCCCACGAAGATCGGACTCGATCCAGTCGACGGCTTCCGTCAAGGTCTTGACCGTTGCGGTGGCCGCTGGTTGCGGAGACCGTTCGCGGTAGCCGTAGTCGAGAAAGACGGTCCGGACCCCGGCGTTGTGTCCCGCTTCGACATCGCGCCAGCGATCGCCGATCAGGTACGAACCCCCGAGGTCCACCGCGTGCCGCGCGGCCCCCTCGAGCACCAGGCCGGGTTTCGGTTTCCGACACTTACAGTTATCGGCATCGTCGTGCGGGCAAACGAGGATATCGTCGAGGGGAAGGCGCGCTTTGAGGGCCTCGTGGATGGCCTCGACCGTCGCCGGCGGGATGGTCCCGCGCGCCACGTCGGGCTGATTGGTCACGACGATCAGGCGAAAGCCCGCAGCCTTGAGGCGGTCCAGCGCCGGCCGCACGGGCTCGGGAATCTCGAGCTCTCCGAGCGACGCCGGGGGATAGGGGCGGCCGTCGCGGACGATTTGGCGGTTCACGACCCCGTCGCGATCCAAAAAGACCGCCCTTACTTTGCGACCGACTCCCATTTGGTCTGCGCGTTCTTGAGAGCCGGATGGCTGACCATGAGGTGCCAGACCACGGCCTGAAAGGCTTCTGAGTGAGGCGTAATGTTGTCGGCGTTGACGACCGGGATGAGAATCGCGGCATCGGCCACGGTCGCCGTGAAGCCGCCGTCCCGGCCGACGATGCCGATCACGCGCGATCCGACGCTCTTGGCGTATTGCAGCGCGGAGACGAGGTTGGGGCTGACGTTCTTTTCAACGCTGCCGCCGCCGACCGAAAACACCAAAATCGTATCGCGGGCCTGCAAGCGGCTGACCTTGAGCCATTCGGAGAAGATGGATGCCCAGCCGTCGTCGTTGGCGCGCGCGGTCAGTTCGCTGACGTTGTCGGTCGGTGCGTAGGTTTCGAGTCCGGCGATCTTGCGAAAGTCGTTGGTCGCGTGCGACGCGTTGCCGGCGCTGCCGCCGATCCCGAGAATGAAGAGTCGGCCGCCGCCGGCGCGCGTGTCGGCGAGAATCTCGACGGCTTTTTCGATGGCCGCGGTGTCCAGGCGCGCGATGACCTCGCGGGCTTCGCTCAGAAACTGTTCGGCAAAGCCGGCGGTGCGTCGATCCGTCATACGTCGAAACGAGATATTCCCGCCATGCACGAACGGACCTTGCCCATGCGAGTGTCAACATGATCGGCGTCATCCTCGCCGCGGGCGCCGGAACGCGCCTTCGGCCGCTGACCGACGACGTTCCCAAACCGATGATTCGGCTGCACGGCATGCCGATTCTCGAATACAACGTGCGGCTGCTCGTGCGTCACGGCATCGCCGACATCGTCATGAACACGTGGTACAAACCTGAAGCGATCCGCGCGTACTTCGGCGACGGCAGTGGATTTGGCGCACGCATAGCCTATTCCGACGAGCGGGAACTGCGCGGAACCGCCGGCGCGCTCGCGCCGATCCGGGCTCGTTTGACCGAACCGTTCCTGGTGGTGTACGGCGACAACCTCACCGACCTCGACGTTGCAGCTTTGTGTCGAACCCACCGCGAAAGCGGCGCCGAGATGACGATCGCCTTGTTTGAACGTGACGGCGTCCAAGCGTCCGGAGTGGCGGAACTCGCGGAAGACGATCGCATCGTCGGCTTCGTCGAGAAGCCGGAGGACGGCCGCCGCCGCGGCTGGGTCAACGCCGGCGTACTCTGCGCGCAACCGGACGTGCTTGCGTACGTCCCCGACGACGGTCCGAGTGATTTCGGCCGCGACGTCATCCCGGCGCTTTTGCGCGAGGGCCGCCGCATCCAAGGCTATCGCATGCGCGAGCATTTGTGGTGGATCGACACCAACGAAGATTACGAGCGGACGTCGGCTGATCCTGACCTGCTCGCTTTCGCGCGGGATGTGGCGGCACCGCGTGGCTAGCGGCAACGCGCCGTTGCGCGTGGGCGTCGCGGGCTGCGGTTTGATCGGCAGGCGACGCGCGCGCGAAGTCGCGCGCTCGCCGCATTCGCAGCTCGTGGCGGTCGCCGACGCGCGGCTCGAAGCGGCACGCGAAACCGCCGCCGAGTTCGCAGCGCACGCCGTCGAGGATTGGCGCGAACTCGTCGCGGATCCCAATCTCGACGTCATCGTCGTTTCCACGCCGAACGGATACCTCGCCGAAATCGCAATCGCCGCGCTCGCGGCCGGCAAACACGTGCTGACGGAAAAACCGATGGGTCGGAACGTTGAGGAGGCGCGCGCGATGGCTGAGGCGGCCGAGCGCAGCGGTAAACGGCTGAAGGTGGGCTTCAATCATCGGTACCACCCGGCGCTGCGCCGCGCGCACGCGCTCTTTGCCGGCGACGCGATCGGCACGCTGATCAATCTGCGCGTGCGTTACGGTCACGGCGGCCGCGCGGGCTACGAGCGCGAGTGGCGCGGCGATCCGGAACTTGCGGGCGGCGGCGAATTGACGGATCAAGGAGTGCACGCGCTCGATCTCATTCACTGGTTCGCGGGCATGCCGTCCGACGCCGTCGCGTTCACGCAAACCGCGGTCTGGCCGATCGCGCCGCTCGAGGACAACGCGTTTGCGCTATTGCGCTTTCCCGGTGGAGCGATCGCGAGCGTCCACACCAGCTGGACGCAGTGGAAGAATCTCTTCTCGTTCGAAGTGTTCGGCAATCGAGGGGCGTTAATCGTCGAAGGCTTGGGCGGAAGTTACGGCGTGGAAACGTTGACGCTGTACGAGCGTGCGCCCGCAGGCGGCGCGCCCGCGACGACGGTCGAGCGCTTCGAGGGCGCGGACGAGTCGTGGAGGGACGAGTGGTCGGCTTTCACTGCGGGGATTCTTCACGACACGCCGTACGACGGCGGCCCGGCCGACGGCTTGGCCGTGATGACGATGTTGGCGGATCTATACCGTGCGGCGCTCGGCGGTTAGGATACGATCTCAGACGGCGGCTTCGAGTACGTGTTGTTTGATGAAGTCGATCGAACGCCGCAGGCCTTCGTCCATGTCCGCGCTCGGATTCCAGCCGATCTTGCGGGCGGCGGAGATGTCGGCGAGCGTCGTCTGCGCTTCGCCCGGCAGATCGGGCCGGATTTCCGGCTCGATCTGGGAGTCCAGCAGGCTCGCGATCTTGCGGTAAATCTCGGCGACCGAATGGTTCGTCCCGCTGCCGATGTTGTACACGTTTCCTTCGGTGCGGGGATCGTCGAGGCACCGTAAGTGAAAATCGTTGACGTCGTCCACGTACACGAAATCGCGGCGCTTATCGCCGCTTCCGTAAATCGCCGGGCGCTCGCCGCGTAAGAGTTTGAGCATGAACGCGCTCATCACCGGCGGAATCGAGCGCCGGTAGTCCTGGCGCGGGCCGTACACGCAGAAATAGCGCAACCCCGTCGTGCGCATGCCGGCGAAGCGCCGATACGCTTCGGCGAACAGCATGCCTGCGGCTTTGCTGACCGCATAAAAACTCTCGGGCGCGACCGCGCCCTCCGGCGTCGGAAAGACGTTGACGCCTTCGTACAACGACGACGACTCCGCGTAGATGATGCGGTTGACGCCCGCGCGCCGCGCCGCCTCGAACACGTTGACCGTTCCGGTCACGTTGACGTCGGCCGTTTCGAGCGGATCGTCCTGACAGTCCAAAATGCAGTTCTTGGCGGCCAAATGAAAGATCGCGTCGGCGCCGTCGAAATGCGCGGCGAGACCGGGGTTGCGAATGTCCACGTGGCGGAAATCCACGCCCACCGGGATTTGCTCGCGCACGCCGTAGGAGAGGTTGTCGATGCCGACCACGCGGTGGCCGGCGGCCAGCATGGCATCCGCGAGGTTGCTCCCGATGAACCCCGCGACGCCGGTAACGACGACGCGCTTCGCCACGCTCACGCCGCGGCGGCGCGAACGCCGGCCGACCGTTCCTCGCAGGTTTCCGGGGCTTCGTGTTCGCCCGCGGGCCGCGCCATCGCGAGGCGCACCTTCACGAGCTCGACGAGGTTGCGAATCGTGCCTTTGACCGGATCGTAGCGCGTGTCGGGGTCGTTGCTCCACAGGACCGGAAATTCAAGGATGCGGTCTTTCGCGTGCAACGCGCGCAAGATGACCTCGATGTCGAACATGAAGCCGTCGGTGAAGGCGGCCCCGAACAAGCGCTGCGCGACTTCGCGGCGATACAATTTGAAGCCACATTGCGTGTCGGAAATGTAGAGAGGGATTCCCATGAAGGTATGGATGAAAAACTTGTACAGCTTGGAGCCGATGCGGCGGTAGGCGGATTGCCGCACAACGACGCTGCCGCGCATGCGGCGCGAACCGTGGGCGATGTCGCACATGTCCATTTCGAGCATGGATATGCCGATCCGCGCGATGTCGAACGGAACGCACAAGCCGGCGTCGGCGAACATCACGATGCGGCCGGCGGCGTGGGCGACGCCCATCCGGACGGCGTGGCCTTTGCCGCGGTTGCGCTTGTACGTCAGCACGCGCAGCGATGGAACGGTTTCGCGAAGCCGCGCTGCGCGTTCGGCGGTGTCGTCGGGCGAGCCGTCGTCAACCACGATGATTTCGCCGGAAATCTGTTGACGCTCGAGAAACGCGGCCGCCTCGAGCACGTCGCGTTCGATCTTCGCGCCTTCTTTGAAGGCCGGAATGACGATCGAAAGGTCCAACGCGCCGGGCTCGTTCATAGCAGCGACACCGAGGCCGGGCTACCGTGGGCCGGGACCGAGCGCGAATTCATGACGTTGGTGATCACGCGGCTGCCCTCGTGCTCGGCGCGATATGGGAGCCGGGCCATGCCTTGCGATTCCATGAACTTGGTCAATCTCGTGCTGCCCCTTTGCGGACAGTATAGCATTAGGAAGCCGCCGCCGCCCGCGCCGACGATCTTGCCGCCGAGCACGTCGAATTCGTCGCGAACGAATTCGTAGAGC
>JACRTZ010000014.1 GCA_014304965.1 Vulcanimicrobiota bacterium
GCTTTTGCTCACGCCGCCACGGTCAAGACCCGACTTGATGGCGAGCATCTGTTCGCGCGTAAGCGAAGCGTCGGGTTTGAACGTCTTGTCGGGGAACCCGACCGAAATGCCGGCGTCCGACATTCCTTGAATGAACGCGAAGTCCGGATCGCTCGAAGCGACGTCGCTGAAATCAGACTTCTCCGATTTTTCCGCCAGATGGACTTGTTTAGACGGCTGGTCGCTCCACAGGGCGTTGTTCGTTTTGACGAGCCATCGGATGTAATCGCGCCGCTTGATCGGATCGCCCGGCGAAAAGTGCGGCCCGGGATCGAGAACGCCGAGCGCGCCCAGCCGCTGGATCGAGACGGCCGCGGCGGTCCCGGAAATGTCGTCAAACGTTACGGCGCTGGTCGGCGCGACGACAGCCGCGGGTGATGCGGTCGCTACAGGCACGGTGGTCGCGGGCGCGGTGGTCGCGACCGCGCTCGCTGCGGGACTCGCAACCGCATTCGCATCGGACGACGTCGTGGTGGTAGACTCGGTCGTTTTCGCGCATCCGCCCGTGGCCAAAACGCTAATGAAAATGGCTGCCCTGAGGATCGACGCTCTTTGCATGGCGCCGTCCTTCGCGGCCGACGCCCATCGCCCCGGCGGCGTCGCCGGCACGTGCGGCTTCCGCCGCACGCATTTTTATGCTGAGGCGAATAACTCGGCGATATCCACCTCGAACGGCGCGAGCGCCCGGGGTAGAAATTCGACCGGCACCGTCAAGGTCGGGCCCGGCACGGCGCGGTGCACGCCGCGCGAATCGCTCGTTTCCACGAGTCGCTCTTGCGGATCGATCAACACGGCGCACTTCGCGCCGTTCTTGACAAACAATTCCATCTTGCGGCGCACCCTCGAAAGCCGATCGCTATGGGACACGACCTCGAACACGAGGTCCGGGCAAATCCACGCGAACCCCTCGAGCGACTGCTTTGCTCTCAACGCAGCGAACGTTGCCGCACTCAACCACGACGCGTCGGGCGCAAAGAGCGCGGAGTCGGGCAGATGATAACCGACCGATGACTCCAAAACGCAACCGCCGCCCCCCGCGCGCTCGTTCCACTGCCCCAGCCGCATGACGAGGGTCGAATTGCTTCGGCCGCTCGCAAACCCCGCAGGCGGGCTCACCAGGAGCCGTCCTTCCGCCGTGCGCTCGAAACGCATTGCCGGATTGCGGCGCACGAGTTCTTCGATGTCCTCGTCGGAATACGCGTGCAGCAAATCCAGATCGAACGCCATGGCATAGTTTATCACAACTCCCTCCGCGCGTGCTATCACGCACGAAGGGCTCGCCGGCAAGGGGCAGCACTCGATACCGGTGGGCGCCCTATGGTGCGAGCGTCGAAGCGAACCGTTTGCCGAGCGCTTCGGCCGACAGCACGAAGCCCCATGTGATCAGCACGTACGCGAGCATCTCGTGATAATGGAAGGTCTGCTGGCTGTTGAACAGCGCCTGACCGATGCCGCCCGCGCCGATCATGCCGACGACGGTTGCCGTGCGCAAGTTCCATTCGAGACGGAAGAGCGTGTGTTCGACGATCGGTCCGAGCGCAAGCGGAACGCCGCCGTAGGTTGCGATCGCGACGGAGCCGGCGCCGGTTGCGGCGAGCGCGTCGAGTGCGGCGACCGGAACGTTTTCAACCGACTCGGCGAACAGTTTTCCGAGCACGCCCGCCGAGTGGATGCCGAGCGCGAGCGCGCCCGCGAGCGGGCCGATGCCGACAGCGACGACGAGGATCAATCCGACCACGACTTCGGGCACCGAGCGCAGCACGTCGAGCACGCGGCGCACGGCGTACGCAACGGGCGCCGGCGCGAACCGGCGCGCGGCGATGAGTCCGAGCTGAATAGCAAACAGCGCCGCAAGCCCGGTGCCGACGACCGCGATCTCGAGCGTCTCGAAGATCGCGACGGGCAGCGCCGCGAGCGCGCGCGCGTCGAGAACCGGCGGCCACATCGCGGCGAACGTTTTGACCGCGTGCGCCGCCGCGAATACGACGGGCTTGCTGCCGATCAGTCCGGCCACGCCGAGCGGTACGATGGCGAGCGCCAAGAGCGGCTGCCGTCGCACCTGCGCCCCAAACCAATCCACGACCCATACAATGCCGACGAGCACGGCAATCAAGACGGCGACGCGACGGTAATCGAGCGCGTTGATCGAGCCGACGATTTCGGTGCCGATGCCGCCCGCGCCGACCGCTCCGACCACGACCGACGCGCGAATCGCACACTCGAACGCATACGCGCCGAAGGTCAGCAGATCGGTTGAGGCGCTCGGGAGCGCGCCGAACAGGACGACGGAGAACTTCGAAGCGCCGGTTGCTTCGAGCGATTCGAGCACGGGACGCGACACCGTGCCGAGCAACTCCGCGAACATCTTGCCGACCATTGCGGTGTAGAACACCGCGAGCGCCGTCACCCCGGCGGCCGGCCCGATGCCCACGACGACGACCGCGAAAATTGCGAGCGTCAGATCGGGAATCGCCCGCAACGCGCCGAGCGCAAGGTAGATCGCGCGCGCGCCCGGCGCGCGAGCGGCGATATAGGCGGCCAGCGGAGCGCCGAGCGCAACCGCGATAAGCGTGCCGGCCCCGGCCATCGCAAGCGTCTGCCAGACCGGTATCGCGAGATTGAGAACGTTCACACGTGCAAGGGCGGCGACGATTCGCCGATGCTTCCGCGATCGAGCCGGACGACCCGATGGAAAAACTCGTGCGCGAGCGCCGGCTGGTGCAGCGTGCAGACGAGCGTCACGCGCTCTTCTTCCGCCGCGCGGCACAAGAGTTCGAGGATGCGGCGCGCGTAGTCTTCGTCGAGCGACGCAATCGGTTCGTCAGCGAGCACGACGCGCGGGTTCTGCGCGAGCGCGCGCGCGATTGCGACCCGTTGACGTTCGCCGCCCGAGAGCGAGCCCGTGCGGCGGCGGCCGAAGTCGCCGATGCCGACGCGCTCCAGGATCGCTTTGGCTTCCGCGCGTTCGCCCGGCGTCAGATGAACGAGCGCGCGCAGGGCGTGCCAGGCCGACCACGCACCGAGTTTTCCGGCCAACACGTTGCGCTCGACGGAAAGCCGTTCGACCATGTCGTGCGATTGCGCGATCATGCCTATGCGCCGCCGCTGCGCGCGCAACGCCTTCGCATCGTGCGTGTCGATGACGCGGCCGTCCACCAGAATCCGGCCGCTGACCGGCGTGACGAACCCCGCGATCGCGCGCAGCAAGGTCGTCTTGCCGCTGCCGCTCGCTCCCAGGATCGCGAGACGCTCGCCGGGGAGCACGTCGAGGTCAATACCGTTTAGCGCGGCGCGCGCCGCCCCGGGAAACCGGACGACGAGCCGTTCGACCGAGATCATCTTCGGCTCTAACTAGAGCATTTTGAGTTTGGTTGCGATCCGGCGCAGTTCGTTGTACTCGCCGTCGTTTGCCCGAACGAATTTCGTGCCGCGCAGGATGTCGAGGATCGGTTTGTTCTTCGCTTCGGTCAGGGCGAGGAACGAGGTGGCGAACGCAAACTGCTCGGAGGGCGCGAGGTCTTTGCGCGCGACCCACACGTAGTCGAGAAACGGCGGGGTGCGATAGAACACGCGAATTTTATTTTTGTCGGCCTGTCCGCTTGCCATCATGGATGCATAGACGGACTCGTCCATGGCGCCTGCGGCAACGGTGCCGGCTTCGACGGCCTTGAGCGTCGCGGGATGGCTGCCGGTATAGCGGAACTTCAAGTCCGCGTCGGCGTCGATGCCGGCGGCTTGCAGCGCGGCGTACGGCATCAGGTGGCCGCTCGTCGAGTTGACGTCACCGAAGGCGAACGTCTTGCCCTTGAGGTCGGCGAGCGCTTTGAGCGGCGAGTCGGTTTGCGTGATGAAGAGCGAGTGAAACGCGCGATCGGAGACGCGCTGCACGAGCGGGATCACGCCGTAACGCGCGTGCGCTTGCAGATACGTCAAGCCGCCCAGATACGCGAAATCGAGCGACCCATTGCCGAGCGCTTCGACCGTCGCGTTGTAGTTGGTCGGAATAATGAGATCCACGAGGCGCTGCATGTGACGCGCGAGAAATTCGCGCAGCGGCGCCTTCTCGTCGATCGACACTTGGGTGGCGCCGGCGTCGGGAATCATGCCGACCCGGATGGTGTCGGCGGCGGATGCGGCTCGCGGCAGCGCCGCGGCGAACGCGCCGGCCCCGGCGAGCGCAAAAAAAGACTTTCGGCTGGAATGCATCAGGGCTGATTCGCCCTCGCCCGGTCGAGCCTTTTTCAGCGCGGCATTACAGAGATCGGTGAAAGGCTTCGCACGCGAGCTCGGCCGACAGATCGTCGTCCCGGACGAACGCACGCCGTTTCAAGATAGCAATGGAAGCGACGTTTCGGCCGTCGACCGTCGCGATGACAAACGGAATCTCTCGAGCCTCGGCTTCCTTTACTATAAGATCCACGACGCGCCCGCCGAGCCCGCGCCCCCAGCGCGCTCGTTCGAGAAAATAGATCAATTCGTATTCAGTGCGACCGCGCCGGCGTTTGAGTTCCGCGTGCCCGGCGCATTCATCGTTTTCTTGGACAGCCCAAATGAAGAACGTCGGATCGTCGCGATAGATGGCGAGGATCTTTGTCACCAGTCCCGTTACGGCGGCTGCTGCCAGCGGACGGCCGTCTTCGACGTAACGCATCACCTCGGCATCCATCAACAAGGCGCCGAGATTTGGCTCGTCGGAGCGCTTGTAGCGGCGTAAAGAAACCCTCGAAGGAGCAGATACGTTGGTTGAGCTCATCGAAGATCGCCGTTAGGGATTCGGGACGACGTTCGCATGACGAGCGACTTCTCGCCACTGGCCCGACTGCCTCATCCAAACCGTCGTGATGCGGAGGTGCTCGATCATGCCGGCGTTCGGCATCTTGCCGCCCCACAGCACGACTTCGCTGCCGGCGAGGATCGCGGTATCGCCGTAAACGCGCAGATACTCAATCTGGCGCTCCAGTTTCGGGAGCACCAGAACGCCGGAGCTCACCATTCCAAGCACTTGCTGCTTCGTCACGAACTTGTTGAGCGGATTGGTGACGACGAAATCGTCCGACCATAACCGTGCGAGCGCGTCGGCATCGCCGCGAATGAAAGCGGCAACCTCCTCGGCATCGAGGCGGCGCACATCGTCTGCTGCCCTGGTCGTAACAGTAGAGCTCTCCGGCGCTGCCGCGACGGATGCAAGCGCGGCGGCCCAAACGCACAGCGCCGCCAGCGCCGCGCACGCGAGAAATCGCTTCATATTGAACCCTTCGTCACCGGCGCACCGCCTGCTTTCGTGGGCGGCCGCCCTTTGCGCCGTTGATTCGCGCCGCTTTTGTCTTCGCGGCGGACTTGACGCGGCCGGCGCGGCTGGCGAGTGCGGACATCCAGCGCGGGCTTCCGAAGATGCCCTCGAGCAGCAGTTCCATCTTGAAGTCAGCGTCGAGCTCTTCCCACGAAAGGATCGTCCCCGACGCCCAAATCTCTGACCGGCGAAGTTGGGCTGGAGTCGCCGCTTCGAGCCCCTGCATCAGTTTCCGGGGAATGCTGAGCGTGGCGCCGTTGTTCATTTCGATCACGATGACATCTCGCGACGGCAAATAGCGAACAGATGTAGCACGCGGATACTTCTTGAGATACTCCTCGCCGCGACGAGCGGCCGCTTCGAACTCTTCTTCGGTCATCGTGAACTTCTTGGCCGGCTTCGTCACGGGCGGAATGTCTCCCAAAGTGTTACGAGTTGTTTAAAGTGAAGAACGACCAAGGATGCGGCCTGACGAACGTCCGAGTCGGAAAGGCTACGATCTCTTCGCCTGATCGCCGTTGCCCCTTCGGCTCTTAACACGAAGACAACTTCGGCTGCCCCGCCCGTGCCACGCCGAGCATGCACGTGCGGAGGATTGTGGTCGCCTGGAATGATGACAAGCCTCCAGCGGCCAGCCTTGATGGTCGGCATTCAGGGTAACCCAACGGATGGGTTTTGTCCAGATCGCGCGTCTGCACCGGATACCATTGCCCGCGCCTATCACGCCGGCGGCGCGTCGTGACAAGCGCGAGGCGCCTCTTCGCGGCGAAGCGCCGGCGAAAATAGCGGTCGCAAACGCATTTGACAAATCGACGAAAAGCTGCTACTCTATTGCACGGAGTGGTAACGGCCCGAGCGAGTTCGCTCAAAGCGTTCCAAAATAGAAGCGTCTGTTTTGGAGCCGGGATTTTTCCCCGGCTTTTTGTTTGGCGCCGTTACCTCCGCATTTTCAAAATTCGGAGGCAACATGAAACGATCTCGATTCGTGGCTAATCAGGGCGACAATCGCGAGATTCCCTGCGCCGGCAGTAGCGGCAAGCGACTCTTCTTCAATACCAAAGAGGCATGCCTTGATGACATCGTTGACGCCATAATCAAAGAGCACTACCCGGAGCTCCTCGATGCGGATCGCGACACCATCTGCGGACGCGAAAAGCCGGCGAGTCCTTTGGGCGAACTGGCAGACCTGGGTGATGAACCTCCACCTCCCGGATGAAGAGGAAACGTGGAGGCAGACGACCCGCTTAGCGGCTGAAGCGGATGCGGCGCGCGCCCTTGAAAGGTATGCGCGCTCGCTGATAACGGCACACTCACTGCTCGAGAGAGCATCCGCGGACTGCCGCTAAAAACTCGACACGATCAATTGGCAAGAGATCGTAGACAGTTATCTGGAGGACGGCTAGGCGCCGTTGCGACGCTTCGGCTGCTTAGATCGAACCGTCGGCGAGCGCGGCTTCGCCTTGCGCGAGGCTTGCGAACCGCTGAAAGTGGTCGAGAACGCCGTTAAACTCTCCCGTGCCCGTCATAATCGCGACGTGGCCTCTATACATCTGATCGATGCGCGACACGTACCACAGCGCGGGGGTCACCTGCGAAGAGGTCTCCGTGACGGTGCCCGACGTAGCGTGCTGCGGCAGCGCGTTCGGCGTGTAGACGAGCTGCATCACACGCGCGCCACCCGACTCAATCCACATTTTGCCGTTCCCGTGCTGATCGTCTTTGACGCTGCTCGTAAAGTTCACGATCATCAGACCCGGCGCGCAGCCGGTGCATGCTTGCGGTTGCGAGTATTGATAGTCAGCGAAAAAGCGCCGGTCGTAGGGTTCGCGAAAGTAGATCTTGCCGGTCGCGGAATCCGTGTTCGCCTGTTTTTCGCGCGACGCGAGCTTGTCGGCGGCGAACGCCTTGCCGTCGTCGGCAATGCTGTAATACTTCATCTTCACGAACGCGCCGTTGTTGAAGAGGACGCCGCTTTCGCTCGTCTCGGTGTGTTTGATCGGACCGGCCTTGATGACGGTCGTGAAATGGCGCTGCATCCCGATCACGCCTTCGAGCTCGGTCGCAAACGCGGTCGCCGCGCGCTCGACGAGTGCGGGCACCACTGCGGCATTTGCCGCGGCCGGCGCAGGCGACGCAGCCCGCACCGGCGCTTGAAGCAATCCGCACGCAATCGCAATACTTCCGAGCACGGCCACCCGCTTCATGGTGCTCACCATACCCACGAAATGCCGGGCGGCAACACGAAGGGTCTGGAGTCGCTCGACCTGGATGGGGACGGGCGTCGTCGTCGCGCGGTGATCATCGTCGAGGCTTCACTCGCGTTCTAAGCGACAGCAGCTCATCATGCTTATCGATTACCCACGATGCGGGCGAGTCAACTGCCAGAAATCTTTTCCCGCGAAGGCGCTCCTTCGGGCATCGTTAGCGCGTAAACTTCGACGCGGCGCGAATCAGTTTTCCGCCAATCCCGCTCAGCGCATGGTCCACCGCCATCTCGGTTGCCAGCAACTGAATGCCGGTAGAATACGACGGATACGGATGAATCGTGGCGGCCAGATCGGCGATCTTCAATTTGCGCTGCATCGCGAGAACGATTTCCGTAATCGTCTCACCTGAGCGGTGAGCGACGATCGTCGCGCCCAGAATCGTGCCGTTTCGCCCGGTGACGATCTTCAGCATGCCGTCACGATCGTCGTCGCAGACCGCGCGATCTTCCCGCTCGATCGGCCAAGACACGGCGACGACGTCCTTGTCGTGCGAAGCGCGCGCTTGCGCTTCGGTGAGGCCGACCTGCGCAACCTCGGGATCGCAAAACGTGACCCGCGGCATCGCCGAACTGAAGCCCGAACTCTTCCCCGGCAAGAGCGCGTTGCGCGCCGCCTGAAACCCTTGCCAGCCGGCGAAGTGCGAGAACTGCTGACCGCCCAAGACATCGCCCGCGGCGAAGATCCCTTTCGTCGACGTCTGCAGATGTTCGTTCACTTCGATGCCGTGCTCCGAGAACGTCACGCCGGCGGCGGCGAGGTTCAAGCCCGCGAGGACCGGCCGGCGTCCTGCCGCGACGAACAACAGATCGCACTCTACGTGGCTGCCTTCCGAGCGAACCGTGATCCGATCGCCGGTTTGTGCGACGGAGGTCACGCGTTCGGCGACGATGCGAACGCCCTCGCGCTGCAACACGCGGAGCACGATCGCTGACGCGTCGGGTTCTTCTTTCGGCAGCACGTGCTCGGCAAAGATTGTAACCTGTGTGCCCAGCCGCTGGTACGCTTGCGCGATTTCGACGCCGACCGGACCGCCGCCGATGACGGCCATGCGCTGCGGAAGACGTTCGTTGTCGAAGATTTCGCGGTACGTCGAGAAGGCGACATCGTGGAGTCCGGGCACGTCGGGGATCACCGGGGCGGCCCCGGTGGCGATGAGCGTCTTCTTCGCCCGGATTTGGACGTCTCCAACCGCGAGCGTCCGGGGATCGACGAAGCTCGTCGCTCCAAAAATGACGTCAATACGCTTCTTCCGCAGCGCTTCCGGCGTCGTCCCTTGATAGATTTGATGGATCGTCGATTGCAGATACATTCGTACCTGCGGCATGTCGACGACCGGTTCGTGCTGCTCGATTCCGAAGCGCGCCGCGGTTCGCATGTCGTGCGCCGTTTTCGCGACCCGCAACAGCGACTTGCTGGGCACGCAGCCCGTCCAGGTGCAGTCGCCGCCGATCCGATCGCGTTCCAAGAGCGCAACGCGCGCACCGAGCTTGGCTGCAAAGTCGGCGGCGATAAGGCCGGCCGATCCGGCACCGACGATCGCGAGATCGTATTTTTGAAGCTTCATGTCGTCTCCATCGTTCGAGGTTCGCAAGCACCCGGCCACCGCAGGAAGGCCAGCGCCGCGACCGCCATCAGCACCGTTGCATACAACGGCCCGTCGATCGCGTAGCGCGCGCCGAACACTGCGGCCAAGAGACCGCCCCCAATCGCTCCGATGCTGAGAAGAACCGAGTAGATGCCCATCGCCGCGCCGCGACCCGACTGGAGGGGCAACGTCTGTGCCAACCAGGCGAGCGCCGCCGGCGTGAATCCGCTTTCAATCATCACCAATATCGCGAGTACGGCGACGATCGTCGCGCGGACCGCTACCGGTTGATCGGCGGAGTGATTGAAGAGATAGATC
>JACRTZ010000172.1 GCA_014304965.1 Vulcanimicrobiota bacterium
ACTATACCGAACCCCGCGCCGGTGCGTCAAGCATCCAAAGAGCGGCGGCAGCGCGTTTGAGCGCTCCCAGGCGATATCGAACTGCGCTGACGGTCGCGCTTGCAATTGCGCTCCTGGCTGCGACGTTCGTCGCCGTCGTGCGCGTGCGAGCCGAGCGGGATTCGCGGCGCGTCGAGATCGCGATGGACTACCCCGACTTCTCGTCGCTGGCGCGTTCGTACGCTTATAATGAAGAGCAGTTCTTGGTCGCCCTGCGCCGCGCGGGGCTCACCTCGCTCGCCGTTTCCGAGGAACTGGGCGGCAACATCAACGCGGGGACTGCCGCGCTGCTCGTCCCCGGGTCGCAGCTGATCGACCAAGCACGGCTCTCGAACGTCTCCGATCCGACGCTCGCGGGCCTCGTGCGTGGCGGAAAGGCGCGTCCGGACGAGTTGTACCTGCTCGTGTACGATCCGCGCGAGGTTGCGCGGTACCGGCGCGCACTCGGCTTGCATCTGAGCGCGCACGCCGTCCGGACCCTGCGAACGGCCAACCCGACCGTTCTCGCCATCCGCACGCAGAGCGATTTCTTCAACAATCTCGGTATGGGACTGCCGGCCGAGCCGATGCGGATCGCGTCGCACCTCAAGCTCTTGCTCGTCCCGCGCGTTCAGAACGACGAGCGTTTCGGAAAGGCGGAGATCGACCGCTTTTTCGGCGCATTCGAAGAAGGCGAAAAGCCGAGCACGGCCATTTTCTTCGGGACGCGCAACGAAGTGATCGGGTATCCCGACCACCTCGACGATACGGCGGCGGCGCTCAAACGAACCGGCATCAATTTCGGTTCGATCGAGGTCTACGATCGCAACCAAGTCCAGAAGGGGAATGAGGGACTCGCACAGCGCGCGATCGAGCGCACGACGCGCGTGCAAGCGATCTCGAAACTGGAACTCGATAAGCTCGACTTCGAAACGGTTGTCGCGCGCTATCTCCTAGGCGTGCGAGAACGCAACGTGCGCGTCGTGTACTTGCGGCCGTTCTTGCACGCGCGCGGGGACGCTTCGCTCGAAAAGACGAACGTCGAGATGATCTCGCGGATCGCCGGCGGGCTGCGGGCGCGCGGTTACAAACTCGGGCGCGCTACGCCGGTGCCGCCGTTTGCCATCAATCCCATCGCGATCGCGCTCGTGTCGCTCGCAGTGCCTGCGATTTTGCTGCTGCTGCTCGAAGCGTTCGGGATTCGGCGACCGCGGCTCGTCTACGCGCTGTTCGCGGCCGACCTGCTCTTGGTCGCGCTCGGTTACGTGAGCCATCACGATCTGCTCGCGCGAAAGGCGATCGCGCTCGTCGGCGCCATCGCTTTCAGCACGATGGGTTTCGTGGCGATTCCGCGCGCCTTCACTTTGCCCGAGCCCTCTACGTACGGCGGAGCGCTGGTCGCGGGTTTGCGAACGCTCGGCGTCGCGCTGGCGTTCGCGCTGATGGGCGCGCTGATCGTCGTCGGGTTGCTCTCCGTGCCGTTGCTGATGGAGGCAATCGACACGTTCACCGGGGTCAAGCTCGTGATCGTCGTCCCGCCGCTGCTGGCGTTTCTGCTGTACGTCTACACGCGGCGCTTCGGCAACGTCGCGCCCTCGCCCGCGGCAAGCGCGCTCGAACCCGTGCGCATATACCAACTGATTACCCTGACGGTCCTCGCGATTGGCGCGTTCCTGTACGTCTCGCGCAGCGGAAACCAAAGCGACATCGCGCCCTCTTCTTTTGAAATCGCGCTGCGCTCGAATTTGACAGCCCTGCTCGGCGTACGTCCGCGTTTCAAGGAGTTCGCGATCGGCTTTCCCTTGCTGATGTTGCTTCCGGCCTTACGTCTGGAACACCGGCGGCTTACGGGCTGGCTGTTCGCGATTGCTGCCGCGATCGGAACGGCCGACGTGATCGACACGTTTTCGCACCTGCACACGCCGCTCTTCGTTTCTTTCTTACGCATCGTCAACGGCGCGGTCGTCGGGATCGTCGTGGGCGCCGTGCTGATCGCGCTGTATCGAGCCTTCGTGCGCACGCGCTCGCGCGCCTGACCGCGTTGCGCTTTCTCCTCAGCGGTTATTACGGGTTCGCGAACCTCGGCGACGAGGCGTTGCTCGCACAAATCGTTTCGGGTCTGCGCGTGCGCTGGCCGCTCGCCGAGATCGTGGTGTTGTCCGCCGAACCCGAAGAGACGGCACACCGTCTGCGCGTGCGGGCCGTTCCGCGAATGGATTTCGGTGCGGTGCGCCGCGCGATCGACGACAGCGACGTCGTTCTGTCGGGCGGCGGCGGCCTGTTACAGAGCGGCACGAGCCTCAAGAGCCTGTTATACTACGCTGGCATCATTCGCAGTGCCGTCAACGCCAAGAAGCGTACGATGATCTTCGCGCAATCCATCGGTCCGCTCGATTTTTGGGGCCGTCAAACCGTCCGCGAGTGCTGCAAAGGTGTGACCGCCGCGACCGTGCGCGACGAGCGTTCGCGCGAATTGCTCGCGTCGCTGCTGCCGGCAGTGCCCGTCGAACTGACGGCCGATCCGGTATTTCTCTACGAGCCGCCCGAAGCGCCGCCCGACCTGACGCGCTTCGGTTTGGGCCCGCAGAGCGAACCCTTCGTCCTCTTCGCCGTTCGCAAGACGTCGCGCTTCGTCGATGCGGTCGCCGTCCTAGCGCGAGCGGCGGACCGGCTTGCCGAGGTGCACGGAGCGCGCGTCGCCTTCGTTCCGTTCGGCGGTGCGGGCGACGCCGAGGCGGCAAGCCGCGTCATCCGTCGCTGCCGCTCGCAACCCGCCCTCGTCGAACTCGACGATCTCGACGCGGTCGCGGCGGCAATTGCGCGCGCCCGCTTGGTGGTCGGCGTGCGTTTGCACGCGCTCATCCTCGCGGTCCGTCTCGGGACGCCCTTCCTTGCGGTTTCCTACGACCCGAAGGTGTCGGCGCTCTCGGCCGACGCCGACTACCCGCTCGCGCCGCTCTGGTCCGTCGAAGGTCGCGCACCAGAACGCGACGTGGAAGCCCGCGTAGACGAAGCGTGGGCGCGACGCGAAGAACTCGCCGCCCACTTGCGCGCGGTCTACCCGCGCTTTCGCGCCGCCGCGGACGCGAACTTCGCCGCGCTCGCGCGCATCGTATAAGGAGCGCTGCCGAAGAGAGCCGAACCCGGTGCGTTCCATGTCCGGCGACCAAACCCCGAAAAACGACTACCGCGCCACGTTGAACTTGCCGAAAACGGATTTTCCGATGCGCGGCGACTTGCCCAAACGCGAGCCGGCGCGGGTGGCGTGGTGGCAGGAGCACCGCTCGTACGAGCGGCGTCTCGAGCGCAATGCCGCCGGCGGGCGTTGGATTCTGCACGACGGTCCGCCGTATGCGAACGGTGCGCCGCATATGGGTTCGTTTCTCAATCGCGTGCTCAAGGACGTCTTCGTCAAGGTTCATCTCCTCGACGGCAAGTTTGCCAATTTCGTCCCGGGCTGGGACATGCACGGACTTCCGATCGAGTTCGAGACGCTCAAACACCTCAAACTCGATTTCCGCACCGTCGATCCCATCGAGTTGCGAGCGAAATGTCGCGCGCACGCGTTGCACTGGCTCGACGTGCAGCGCGCGGCGTTCGTTCGCATGGGGACGTTCGGCGATTACGATCACCCCTATCGTACGATCGACGCCGGCTTCGAAGCGGTGATCGTCGAAACGCTCGCCGATCTCGCCGATGCGGGCCAACTCTACAAAGGCCTACGCTCGACGCTGTGGTGCATCCACGACGAGACGGCCCTCGCCGAGGCCGAGATCGAGTACAAGGATCGCATCTCGCCCTCGATCTACGTCCGGTTTCGCGCGGACGAAGCACAGCGAGCGGACCTCCTCGCGCGCGCGGGCGTAAGCGCTGCGGGCGATGTGCCGCTTTCGGTCCTGATCTGGACGACGACGCCGTGGACCCTGCCTGCAAACGTCGCGATCGCACTCAAACCTGAAGCGGAGTACGGGATCTATCGGCGCGGCGATGAGTTGCTGCTCGTTGCCGACCGCTTGGCGGAAAGCGTGTTTGCGCTGTCGCCCGGGCCGGCCGCGGAGCGCGTCGGCGGAGCGCAGGGCAGCGCGTTCGTCGGCGGCGCCGTGCGACATCCGTTCTTCGATCGCGATTCGGCCCTGGTGGGCGCAGACTACGTCGAACTCGAAACCGGGACCGGCGCCGTGCACACGGCGCCCGGGCACGGTGCCGACGATTTCGACACCGGCATGAAGTTCGGATTGCCGATCCTCAATCCGGTTGACGCGCGCGGCATCTTCACGAGCGAGGCCGGACCCTATGCCGGCTTGCGCATCTTCAATGCGAATCCGACGATCGTTGCCGACCTGCGGGCGAGCGGTGCCCTCTTTGCGGACGCGGAGCTCGAACATTCGTACCCGCATTGCTGGCGTTGTAAGAATCCGGTCATCTTTCGCGCGACCTCGCAGTGGTTTATCGCACTCGATGTCAATCGCTTGCGCAAACGCGTCGAGGAGCGAATTCCCGACATTCGCTGGCACCCCACCTGGGGCGAGAATCGGATGTACCAAACGATCGCGAGCCATCCGGAGTGGTGCATCTCTCGTCAGCGCACATGGGGCACGCCGATCCCGGCGATCGTCTGCCGCGGCTGCGGCGAATCGGTCCTGGATTCTGCGGTTGCGCGTAACGTCGCGCGCGCCTTTCGCGAGCGTGGCTCGGAAAACGGCAACGCGTCCGACGTCTGGTGGACGGAGCCGCTTGCGACATTTTTGCCCGAGGGCTTTGCTTGCCGCGGGTGCGGCGCCACGGAGTTCGACAAAGAGTTCAATATCGTGGACATTTGGTTCGAGTCCGGCGTAACGCACCGCGCGGTGCTCAAGGGCCGCGACGATTTACATTGGCCGGCGGACCTCTACCTCGAGGGCAGCGATCAGTACCGGGGCTGGTTTCGCAGCAATCTCGTGACCGCGGTTGCAACCATGGGCGCGCCACCGACGAAGGCGATCGTGTCGGCCGGCTGGGTCGTGGATTCCGAAGGCCGGGCGATGCACAAGTCTGCCGGCAACTACGTGGCGGCGACCGAAGCGATGAACACCTACGGGGCCGACGTCTTGCGGTTGTGGACGGCAGCCGTCGAGTTCACGGCCGATATGCGCTTTGGTGATGAGATCGTCGGCGCGGTCGGCAGCGTCTATCGCAACTTCCGTTACCGTTTGCGCATGCTGCTGGGGCTGCTGGATGGGCTCACGCCCGAGAGGCTCATCGAGCGGGCCGATTTGCGACCGCTCGACCGGCTCGCGCTCGCGCGGCTCGACGACGTCGCGCACGCCGTCGTGCGCGCCTATCGCGAATTTCGTTTACACGACGTGTACCTCGCGTTGATCGCGTTCGACGACGAACTGTCGGGGTTCTACATCGATGCGCTCAAAGAGCCGCTGTACACCGGTGCTCCGGACGGCGCGCGCCGGCGAAGCGGTCAGAGCGCCGCATTCGCGATTTTACGTTCCCTCTGTGCGCTGCTTGCGCCCATTCTTTCCTTTACGGCGGAAGAAGCGTGGCAAAGCGTTCCCGAGACGCTGCGCGGCAACGCGGAGTCGGTGTTCGACCTACCGCTGCCGCACGGCAGCGAGCGCGGAACGAAGGAGAGCGAAGAACTGTCGTTCTGGGAAACGCTCAAACGCTTGCGGGGGTCGGCTGCCGCAGCGGAAGGCATGCGCGACTTCCAGCTGCAGGGCATCGTGCACGTGCCGCCGGCGATGCTGCCGCGCTTTTCGGCGCTCGGCGACGACCTGCGCGAAGCATTGATCGTTTCAGCCGTTCGGATCGAAGACGACGTCGCACCCGACGGTCAGCCCTGGCTGCAATTGGAGCCGGCCGCAGGCGGCAAGTGCGCGCGCTGCTGGAAAACGCGTCCGCTCGGCGCGGACCCCGCGCATCCGGTTCTCTGCGCGCAGTGCGCGGAGATCGTGAACGCCTTACCGCGCTGACGCGGCTACTGGTTGAACGGGTACTCGCTGATCCAGTGAAAGCCGCGCTTGTTGAGCTGAAGCGTGCGCTCGTCGAAGCGTTGCAATACGACCTCGAGCGCGTGCCCTTCGAAGCGTCCGCGCAGCGTCATCCATCGCAAGCGCGGGTCCCGAGCCGAGCGAATATGCGAGTACGTACGCCGGGGCCGTGCCGGCAACCTGAGCGGTGAAATAGCGATATGCGTCGAGCGACGACGCAGTGATGTTCGGGATGGTGCCGCGACCGGCGCTTTCGCCGAAACCGGAATAGTCGAAGACGAACGACGTAATGCCGTGCTTGCGCAGCATGTGCTGCACGCCGCTCCAGCCGGTCGCCGTATCTTCGAGGCCGTGAAGGATGAAGAGCGCCGCGCGCGGTCTTTCGGACGTGCGCACGACGTAGCCCGCGAGCAGCGAACCCGAATCGGGAACGCCGACGCGCTCGGACGCATCGCGCGGGTCCGACGGCATCGTCGCGAAAGCGCGATGCGAGTCGAACTGCGAGAGATCGAACGCATCGAGCGCGGCCGGACTCCACGCGAAGCCGGCGAGCGCCAATACGAACGCTCCGGCTCCGGCCAGCGCCATGCGCATGCCGGTATCTCGACGATCCCGACGCAAGCTCAAAGGTACGTCTCCTACAGGATGCGCGAACGGCGCGCACGATACAAGATACGATGAGTAGCGCGCCGCGGACCTACTGGATTGACGGACGGATCGTACCGTCGGCCGAGGCGCACGCGCCTGCGCTGTCGCACGGGTTGCACTACGGCACGAGCGTGTTCGAAGGCATCCGCGCCTATCCGACGCCGCGCGGCACGGCAATCTTCCGCCTCGACGATCACCTGCGCCGTCTCTTCGCTTCTGCCGAGCACTACATGCTCAAAATTCCCTACACGCTCGAGGAGCTGCACGACGCCGTCATCGAGACGCTGCGCGCGAGCGGCATGAACGACGCCTATATCCGCCCGCTCGCGTATTTCGGAGACGAGACGATCGCGCTTGCCCCCGGCCCTCGCTGCTCGACGCACGTGGTGTTCGCGGTCTTCGGCTTCCCGCCGCTCATGCAGGACGCGCCTGGTGCGCGCGCCACGATTTCGCCGATCCAGAAGTTTTCGTCGAAGGCGATGCCGGCTACGATTAAGGCCGGTGGTCATTATACGAACTCGGTGCTGGCGCTGCACGACGCGGCCAAACGCGGCTTTGACGAAGCCGTGCTGCTCAACGTGCGCGGCGAAGTTGCCGAGGGCAGCGGCGAAAACATCTTCATCGTCAAGGACGGCGTCGCGATCACGAACGATGCGTCGGCCGACATTCTGTATGGCATCACGCGCGACTCGATCCTGACGATTTGCGCGCGCGAAGGCATTCCGACCGCGATCGCGCCGCTTACCGTCGCGGATCTGCTCGCGGCAGACGAGGCGTTCTTCACGGGCACGGCGGCTGAGGTCATTCCAATCTTGTGCGTGGACGACAAGGTGTTTTCGGACGACCGCCCGATCACGGCCCGCTTACGCACGACGTACGCGAACGCCGTCCGCGGCGGCGATCCGCGCTTCGAGGACTGGCTGACCTACACGTAGGTTAAGCGGGCGAGGCGGCGGCGACCGGCATCGATCGGAAACGCGGAACGTCGCGGATCGCGAGGACCATCACGCTTGCGAGAAACGCAAGCGCTGCAGCCGACACGTAGGCCGGCGTATACGTGTGCGAGACGTCGAACACCTTACCTCCGACGAAGGCGCCGAGGGCCGCGCCCAATTGATGCGACACGAAAATCCAGCCGTACACTTCTCCGGCGGAGCGCGGCCCGAAAATACGGGCGGTCAGGCTCGACGTCGGCGGAACGGTTGCGATGTAGTTCAAGCCGAACGTCGCCGCGAAGGCGAACAAACCGATCGGCTCGTGCACGAAGATGAGCGCGACGAGCGTGAGGCCGCGAAACGCGTAAAAGAGCGCGAGCGGAACGACGCGCCCATAGCGGTCGCACACCCAACCCGCGCCGAGCGACCCGACGATATTGAGCGCCCCCATCACCCCGAGCGCCAAACTGGCCGTGTTTCCGGAAAAGCCGCGGCCTTCGCAGTCGGCGATGAAATGGATCAAGATGAGTCCGGTTGAGGTGTAACCGCACACGAAAAAACTTCCGGCGAGCAACCAAAACGGCAAGGTCCGCAGGACCCGCCGAAGCGGTAAACCGTCCCCGACCGGACCCTTCGCGCGCGGCGGTTCGTTCGCTGCCGCCGGAGGATGGTTGCGAACGAGCAGATAGACCGGCACGATCAGGACGAGCGAAATGAGGCCGAGGACCAGCAGGGTCGGGCGCCAGCCCAAGTCTTGCGTCATGTGCTGCGCGGGAATGATGATCAGAATCTGTCCCGCCGACATCCCCGCGCCCAAGACGCCGACGGCGAGGCCGCGTTTGTCTGCGAACCAGCGCGCCGCCAAGGTGAGCGCACTCGGCATGCCGGTTGCGCCCGCACCGAGGGCAACGACGGTGCCGAGCGTGAGATACAGAGCCAACAGCCCGTGCGCTTGCGATGCGAGGAGCTCGCCGATACCGACGGCGAGCAAACCGATCGCCAAGACCGCGCGCGTGCTCCAAGCGTCGGAAAGGCGACCCGCAAACGGTCCGACCGCACCGTACAGGAAGAGCGAGAGCGCCCCAACCGCGCCGAGCGTCGACCGATCGTAGCCGAATTCTTGTCCGAGCGGTGGAACGAGCACGCCGAACATGCCGCGCACACCCGCCGCCAACAGCAGCGCGAGCGCGGCCGCGATCAGGACGACCCAGCGCCACCGCGCCGGACGTACCGGTTGCTCCGGCGATACGATCAGCATGACGCCCACAACCCGGCCGTCCGAGCGAGGTTTTCACTGCGCAAAGGCGGGTTGGCCGCGAAGAAAGCGCCAAGCCTGAAGCGATGGCCGACGTTCCGACCCTTGACGATATTCGCGCGAACGCGCAACGCCTCGCGCCGTACGTGGACGTAACGCCCATTCACCGCTGGTCGAGCGCGTCGCTGGACGAACGGCTCGGTCAAGACGCGCGCGTCACGTTGAAACTCGAATTGTTTCAACGCACCGGAACCTTCAAACCCCGCGGTGCACTCACCGTCATGATGGACATGGCGCCGGACGTGCGCGCGCGCGGCGTCACCGCGGTCAGCGCGGGCAACCACGCGATCGCCGTTTCGTATGCGGCCTCCATTCTCGGGATGACAGCCAAAGTCGTCATGCCGAAAACCGCAAGTCCGTTTCGCGTCGAACGCTGCCGCGATTACGGCGGCGAGGTCGTGCTGGTCGAAGATACCGCGGCCGCCTTTGCGCGCATGGAAGACATTGCACGCGACGAGCGCCGCTCGATCGTTCATCCGTTCGAAGGGCCGCTGACGGCTCTCGGTACCGCGACGCTCGGTCTCGAATTCCTCGAGCAAGCCGGCGAACTCGATGCGGTCGTCATTCCGATCGGCGG
>JACRTZ010000178.1 GCA_014304965.1 Vulcanimicrobiota bacterium
GGCAAGATCCGCGTGCTTTCGATCCTCGGTGCGAATCCGATGCTGCACGCGCCGCAGGGCGCGGCCGCCGTACGCGCGGCGCTCGAGAACGTCCCCTTCGTTGTCGCTACCGAATTGTTCCCGACGGAAACGACCGAACTCGCGCATCTCGTGTTGCCGGCGCGCGCGCCGTTCGAAAAACGCGGGCACTCGTACGATCTGACCGGCAGCGTTCGCATGTCGCGAGCGGCGAACATCGGGCCGCCCGGCGCGCTTGCCGACGGCGAGATGCTCGTTGCGCTTGCCGAGTCACTTGGGGTGACGGTACCCGCGCCCGACGAGCTCGCGCGCTTCGCCGCGGTGTCGCCGGCGCCATCGCCCGCGGCCGGCCTCGGCGATCCCGCCTTGTGCGGTGTGCCGAGCCCGCCGCCTGAAGCGGGAGCATTGCGGCTATGCGTGGTCGCGAGCCCCTTTAGCGGCGGCGGCACGATGCGCTTCGACGACACGCTCGACGAACTGCGCGCGCGTCCGCGCCTCATGCTCAACGCGCGAACCGCGACGAGCCAGGGCCTCGGCGGCGGCGAACTCACCGACGTGGCAGCCGGGAGCCGCGTTCTGCGCGATCTCGTCATCCGGATAGACGACAACTTTCCCGACGGCGTCGCCGGCGTCTACGACGGCTTACCGGATGCGCCCGCCGCCGCGTTCCGGGACGGCGAGTCCGTCGAGGTCAAGAACGTGCGCGACGCCCGTGCGATCGCGGGGGTGGCCTGATGCTCGCAGCGCTTTCGCTCGACGTCGTCCCGCTCTGGGTCGTGGTGCTCGCCAAATCGGGGTTCGTACTGTTCGTCGTCGTGACGACCTTCGCGTACGCGATGCTGTTCGAGCGCAAGATCATGGCCTGGATGCAATTGCGGCCGGGCCCGAATCGCGTCGGCCCCTGGGGTCTCATGCAGCCGGCCGCCGACGCCGCCAAGATGATGTTCAAGGAAGACCTGACGCCTTCGACCGCCGATCCGTTCATCTACCGCTTCGCGCCCTGGATTTCGCTTGCGACCGCGATGGGCGTATTCGCCGTCATTCCCTTCTCGGAAACGAGCGGCGGCCTGTGGAGCATCGGCAACGTGAACTCGGGCATCTTGTTTGTGTTCGCGCTCACCTCGATCGGCGTCTACGGCATTTCGCTCGCCGGCTGGTCGTCGGGTTCGAAGTATCCGCTGTTGGGGAGCGTCCGTTCGACGGCGCAGATGATCAGTTACGAACTCGCCATGACGATGTCGGTGATCGGCGTGCTGATTCTCGCCGGCACGACGTCGTTTGCCGGGATCGTGCACGCCCAGGCCAAGTGGTGGTTCGTCTTGCCGCAGTTCGTGGGCTTCATCGTCTACATCATCACGGCCGTCGCTGAGACGAACCGCGCGCCGTTCGATTTGGTCGAAGCGGAAACCGAACTCGTCGGCGGCTTTCATACCGAGTATTCGGGGCTGCGTTTCGGGCTGTTCTTCATCGCCGAATATCTGAACATGATTGCGGTCGCATGCGTCGCGACGCTGTTGTTTTTCGGAGGCTGGAATCCGCCGTTCGGCCTCACCGTCATTCCGGGCATCGTTTGGTTTCTGTTGAAAGACGGGTTCTTTATCTTCATCTATATCTGGCTGCGGACGACGCTGCCGCGCCTTCGCTACGACCGTCTGATGGCCTTCGGCTGGAAGGTTTTGCTGCCGGTCGCCACCCTCAATCTCATGGTGACGGCCGCGATCGTGGCGTTCGGCGGATGAGTATGTTGGGCGGTTTCTTCGCGGGCGTGCTCGCCCTCATCCAAGGCTTCTTTACGACGTTTTCGTTCTTTTTCAAGCGGAAACCGACGATCGCGTATCCGTCGGTTAAGAAGCAGCACGCGCCGCGCTTCCACGGCTTGCACGAATTGCGCCGCTACGCCGACGGCAAAGAACGCTGCATCGGCTGCGAGCTCTGTGCGATCGCCTGCCCCGCGAATGCCATTACCGTTATCGGAGCCGAGAACACGCCCGACGACCGCCGCTCGCCGGGCGAGCGCTACGCGGCCCGCTACGAGATCGACGAGTTGCGCTGCATTTTTTGCGGCCTCTGCGAAGAGGCGTGTCCGACCGATGCGATCGTGTTGACGCCGCGCTTCGAGATGTCAGACTACCGGCGCGGCTCGTTCGTGTACGCGAAAGACAGGCTGCTCGTTCCGCCCGACGCGGGCGTCGGCATGGCGCCGGACGAGCGTCCGAACGGCATCCCGGCCGACCTCGGTTCGGTGATCGAGCAGAAGAGCACCGTTGACATCGAGGAGGGCTACTCCGCCACGTGGCGCGGCACGATCTTGAAAACGGAGCGGAAGGGGCTCGCGGGTTGATTCTGTTCTGGCTCTTGGCGCTGCTCCTCATCGTCACGGCGGTGTTCACCGTGACGCAGAAGAGCCCGGTCTATAGCGTCGTCGGCCTGCTCGCAAACTTCGTCGTGCTCGCGACGCTCTTCCTCACGCTCGATGCCGAGTTCGTCTTCGTCATTCAAATCGTCGTGTACGGCGGCGCGGTGCTCGTGCTGTTCGTCTTCGTGATCGCGCTGCTCTCGAGTGGCGTCGGACCGTTCGCCGAAGGGCCGAATAGGATGCCGCGTGCGCTCGTGCCGGCGGCATTCATTGTGCTCGTCGCCTTTGCGGCGCTCGTTTACGGGCTCGTCCGCGGACCGCTTGCGACGGCGGCCGTCCATCCGAGTTCCGCGCCACTCGGGGCGGCCGGCGATGCCGGAGTTTTCGGGAGCATCGCCGACTTCGGCGCCGCGCTCTTCACGACGCATTTGCTGCCCTTCGAAGTCACGTCGCTGATTCTGATGGTCGCGGTAGTCGGCGTTGTGATGCTGGCGGGCGATGCTCCGCCCGAGCGGACGCACGGCAGCCATTCGCCGCAGGTGCGACGCAAACCGCGCGAGCGCGAGCCGATCGTGAAGGCGGGCCGATGAGCCCGATGCCGGTGGACGTGCTGAACTACGTGCTGCTCTCGGCCGTGATGTTTTTCATTGGCGTCGGCGGCGTGATCTTGCGCCGTAACCCGCTGATCGTGCTCATGGCGATCGAGTTGATGTTCAACGCCGCGAACCTCGCACTGATCGCGTTTTCGCGGGTGTACGAGAATAACGCCGGCCACATCTTCGCCTTTTTGGTGATCACCGTCGCCGCGGCGGAAGCCGCGATCGGCTTGGCCATCGTCGTCGTCGTGTTCCGCCGCGCAAAGCACGTGGACGTGGACGACGTGGCGGGGTTGCACGGATGATTTTTGCGCTCTGGCTACTGCCGTTTGCGGGTGCGCTCGCGATCTGGGCCTTTGGTCCGCAACTGAAGCGGCTCGCCGGCGCGCTCGGAGCTGCGACCGTGTTGACGTCGTTTGCCATCGCGCTCGCCCTCGCGGGTCAGACCTTTACCGGCCGGGGCGTCAAGGCGCCGCTCGTCTCCTGGGCTCAGGGCTTCTCGTTCGGGTTGCTGCTCGACCCGCTCTCGCTGCTGTGGGTGTTCGTCATCACCGGCGTCGGCGGCCTCATTCACGTGTATTCGATCGGGTACATGAGCGGCGACCGCGCCTTCGCGCGATTCTTCGCGTACATGAACTTTTTCGTGTTCGCGATGCTGACGCTCGTGCTCTCCGACAATTTCGTCGGGCTGCTCGTCGGCTGGGGCCTCGTCGGACTTGCATCCTACTTCTTGATCGGCTTCTGGTTCTTCAAGCCGAGCGCGGTGGCGGCTGCTCGCAAAGCGTTCGTCATCAACGTCGTCGGCGACATCGGCCTGATGTTCGGTATCTTCGTGCTGTTCGCGGCGACCCACACGACCACGTATGCCGGCGTTTTCGCGAAGGCGGGCTCGCTCGCACCCTTAACGGTGACCCTCGCCTGCTTCGGCTTGTTCGTCGCGTGCGCCGCCAAGTCGGCGCAATTGCCGCTGCACACCTGGCTGCCCGACGCGATGGAAGGCCCCACGCCGGTGTCGGCCTTGATCCACGCCGCGACGATGGTCACGGCAGGCGTGTACTTGATCGCGCGCTGCGCGCCGCTCTGGGACGTTTCGCCGGAAGCGCGCGCGCTCGTCGGAACGATCGGCGCCTTAACGGCCCTGACCGGAGCGGTTTTGGGCTGCGTGCAGTGGGACATCAAGCGTATTTTGGCCTACTCGACGATGTCGCAGATCGGCTACATGATCATGGGCGTCGGTGTCGGCGCGTATCAGGCCGGCATCCTGCACTTCTACACCCACGCGTTTTTCAAAGCGACGCTGTTCTTGGGCGCGGGCATCCTGATCCACGCGTTGCACGACGAGCAAGACGTGCGCAAGATGGGCGGGCTCGCGCGACGTCAACCCTTCGCGTTCTGGGCGATGACGGTCGGCACGCTCGCGATCATCGGCTTTCCCGGCCTCAGCGGTTTCTTCAGTAAAGATGCCGTCATTTACGGCACGCTCGAACACGGGTATCCGCTGCTGTACGCGATCGGCATGGTGACCGCGGGCATCACGGCATACTATATGTGCCGCATGCTGTTCGTCACGTTCTTCGGCAGCTATCGCGGCGACGTGCCGAGCGCTCAGCTCGGCGTGGCGGCGTCCACGAATCCACCGGTCGCGCACGAAGCGCCGAGCGGCCATGAAGGCGCGCATGCGCCGGCCTGGCTGATGCAAGTGCCCGTTGCGCTCTTGATGATTCCGAGCGTGATCGCGGGCTACGTGTGGTTCGGTTCGCGCGACGGACCCCTCGCCTACGGCGGCCCGGGTTCGCTCTGGTTCGGGTATTTCACCACGAACTTCGCAACCCGCGCCGAAGCGGTGCAGGCGGCGGTGCCGGAGTGGCTTTCGACGGTGCTCGTGCTCGCGCTCGTCGGGATCGGTGCGTTCGTGGCGTATCGTCGCTATGCTGCGTCCGCCGCATCGGCGAACGCGGTGGAGCGCCTGCGCGCCGAGTCGCTGACGGCGTGGCGGCCGTTGACGCGCGCGCTCTATTTCGACGATGCCATCGAACTTGTTTTCGTGCGTCCGGCAAGCGCGATCGGTGCGGCCTTTGCTCGCGTGGTGGATCCACAAGTGCTCGACGGCGCGGTTCGCGACGTCGCCTGGCTTGCGGGCTGGCTCGGGCGGGAAATGCGCGCGCTGCAGACGGGCCTCGTGCGCGGATACGCGCTCGTGGTCGTGCTCGGCGTGGCGGGCTTCCTCGTCTACTTCGCCTGGTTCGGTACGGTTCGATGATCGCAACCCTCATCGTCGTTCCGATTTTGGCCGCGGTGCTCTTGCTGCTGTTGCCGCGCCGCGCCGAAGGAACCGCGAAGTGGATCGGCGTCGCGATTTCGTTCCTCGCGTTCTTTGCGACGATCGGGCTCGCCGGAGCGCCCGACGAATCGGTGCGCTGGCTGCAGCGTCCGTTCACGGCGAACTTTCACGTCGGTCTCGGACACGGATTGTCGTACTGGATCGTCCTCTTGCTGACGCTCTCGACCGGCTGTGCGCTGATGGCGACCAACGTCCCGCGCCGGCGCGACTTCGTCGCGCAGATGCTCTTTTTGCTCGGCGCGATGGCCGGCGTCTTTCTCGCGCGCGATCTCGTGTTGTTTGCGCTGTTTTGGGATCTGATGCTGATCCCGGTCTTTTTCATCTTGCTCGGGTGGGGACCGGAGCGCTCCAATAGCGCGTGGCGCTATTTGCTGTACAACGTAACCGGCGGCGTCGCGCTGCTGCTTGCGGTCGCCGCATACGGCGTGCTCGAGGGCTCGACCGATCTCATCGGCGCGTCGCTCGGTCACGGGGCGAGCGTCGTCGGCAACGGCTGGGGCTTGTGGATCTTCGCGGGTTTCGCGTTCGCGTTCGCCATCAAGACGCCGGTCTGGCCGTTCCATACCTGGATGCCGGCGACGTACGTGGACTTACCGGCGCCGGCGGTCGCGGTCGTCAGTGCCGTGCAGTCGAAGGCGGGCCTGTACGGTTTCATCGCGATCGTGCTGCCGCTGCTTCCGGAGCAGGTTCAGGCTGCGGCCGGCATCATGTTCGTCCTCGGTTTGGTCGCGCTCGTGTACGGCGCCGTGGTTGCGCTCGTGCAAGACGACGCGAAATCCATCGTCGCGTATTCGTCGCTTTCGCACCTCGGGCTCATCGTGCTCGGCATCTTCAGCGGCAACGCGCTCGCGCTCGGCGGGGCAGCGGTATACGTGATTGCGCACGGGTTGTTCAGCGCCGGTTTGTTCCTTGCGATCGACCAATTCGAAACGCGCGAAGGCTCGCGCTCGCTCAAACGTCTCGGCGGCCTCGGCGCGCGCAATCCAAAACTTGCCGGCGGCCTCACGATCGTCGCGCTCGCGGCGCTCGGGCTTCCGGGACTGTGCGGCTTCGCCGGAGAGATTTTGATTTTGACCGGCCTGTATGCGAGCGGGAACGTGTGGCCGGCGGTCATCGCGCTCGTGCCGATCGTGCTGGCCGCGGCGTATATGCTGCGGTTGTTCCAAGACGTTATGCAGGGGCCCGAGGTCGCAGACGTTCCGCAGCGTCCCGATCTGACGCTGCTCGAACTGCTCGCGCTCGCTCCCCTCGTCGTCGCGATCGTTTTGCTCGGCGTCAATCCAGGCCCGGTCGCCGGCTCCGCGAACGTGCAGAGCGCGGTGTCGCTCGTGCAGGGAACGCGCTGATGCCGACGCTCATCGCGCCGTTCGGCAATGCGGATTGGCTGGCGCTTGCGCCGGTGCTCGTCGTCGCGGTCGCGCCGCTGGTCGTCTTGCTTGCGGATCTGCTCGTGCCGCGCGCGCTGCGTCGGACGAGTGCCCTCGCCTTGACGGCGCTCGCGTTGATCGTCGCCGGCATCGTGTCGCTGCAGGGTTGGGGCCATCCGTTCTCCGCGTTCGGCGGAGGCTTTCAAGCCGGCGGTTTCACCATCGTTTTCCAAGAGGTCGCGCTGCTCGGCGCGCTCTTGTCGCTGCCCCTGGCCGGCCGCCTCGGCCGCGACGATCAAACGGGCGGCGGCCTTGCGCTGCTGTTGTGGAGCACCTGCGGCGCACTCCTCATGGCGGGCGCCTCGAACCTGCTGACGATCTTTCTCGGCCTCGAACTCTTGTCGCTGGCGCTGTACTGTCTGTGCGCGCTCGCGGCTGCGCCGTCCGCGCGCGAGGCCGCACTCAAATATTTGATTCTCTCGTCCACCGCATCGGGCTTCATGCTGTACGGCATGGCGCTGTTGTTCGGCGCGACCGGTAGCGCGCAACTCGCCGCGCTTGCGACGGGAAGTGGTTCGCACGTCTTGCTCGCGCTCGGCAGCGGCCTGTTCTTGGTCGGCTTCGCGTTCAAACTGAGTCTCGTGCCGTTTCACGTCTGGACGCCCGACGTGTACGAGGGAGCGCCGCTGCCGATTACGGCCTTTATGAGCGTCGTCACGAAAGCTGGCGCGCTCGCCGTGCTCGCGCGTTTCGCCTACGCGGCGCTGCCGCAAGCCGACGCGCAGGCGCTGCTGATTCCGATCTGGGTCATCGCGGCGCTTTCGATGATCGGCGGAAATGTCGGCGCGCTCGCGCAGACCGACATGAAACGGCTGCTCGCGTACTCCGGGATCGCGCAAGTCGGCTACGTCGTCGCCGCGCTTGCAGGCACGACGCCGCTCGGTTTGCGCTATGCGATGTTCTACCTGGTGGCGTACGCGTTCATGAACCTCGGCGCGTTCGGTATCGTCGGATTGCTGTCGCGCGATCATGAAGAAGGATCGCGCTTGACGGCCTACGCGGGACTGGGCCACCGCCGGCCGTTTGCGGCAGCGGCGATGACGTTCTTCTTGCTCGCGCTCGCAGGCTTGCCACCGACGGCGGGCTTCACCGGAAAGTTATTGATCTTGGCGAGCAGCGTGGACGCGGGCTACGGCTGGCTCGCCGGCGTGCTGATCGCCGGAACTGCCATCTCGATCTACGTGTACGCGAAGATCATCTACGCGATGTACGCGCGCCGCACCGGAACCGCTCCCGAAGCGCAGGCGGCCCGGCGGCCGGAGCCTCTCCGGTGGCTCGGCGTCGGCATCTGTGCCGTGGCGGTCTTCGTGATGGCTTTCTATCCGCTCGCGCCGAGCGACGTCTTACCGCAGGTTAAGTAATCCGCGAAGACCGACGGCGCGATAGATGGTGCCTCGCGGGACCAGGTCTTCGAGAAATCGCTTCGGATCGACAACGACGAGACGTTTCATCAACCCGAGCGCACGCGGCGCGTGCTCGCGAAACTGCGGCCATTCGGTGCCGACGACGACGGCTTCGGCGTTGCGCAAAGCCTCTTCGAGACTGACGAGCGCAATGCGCGCCGCGTCGGCGCCAAGGTCGGTGACTGCCGGGTCGTGCGCGGCGACCGTGGCGCCCTCGCGGACAAGCTGCCTCGCGATGTCGAGTGCGATCGAGCGTCTGAGCGTATTGGTGCCCGTCTTGTACGTCAGCCCCAAGATCGCAATGCGCCGGCCACGCAATTGCCCCAATTCTTCGTGCAGACAATCGAGCGCCCAGCGCCGCTGGCGCACGTTGGTTGCCGTAACCCCCTCGAGCAAGTTTGTCGAATACCCGGTAGCGATCCCGAGGTCGATGAGCGTCGAGACATCGCGCGCGAGGGTCCCGCCGCCGAATCCTAGGCCGGCCGCCAAATAGGATTGTTCGCCGATCCGCTCGTCGGACTGCAATCCCCGCTGGATCTCGCGATAGTCGGCGCCGCAACGCTCGGCGAGCCCCGCGATCTCGTTTGCAAAGGTCACGGACGTGGCCAAGAAAGCGTTGAGGGCATGCTTGGTCATTTCCGCCGATTCGACGCTCATCCAAAGAAGGGACGAGCAAAACGGCTTCATGAGTTCGGCGATTCGTTGCCGGTCGCGATTTTCGCGAATGCCGACCACGACCCGTTGGGGATGACGAAAGGCATGGAGCGATTGCCCGAGCCGGAGATTTTCGGGAATGTAGGCGAAAAAGATGTCGGCGCGACCGGCCTCGCTCGCCAGCGTTTCGATGCGCCGCGTGAAGCCGACCGGAACCTGCGACGAAATGATGACGAGCGCGTCCTTGCGGATCACCGGCAGCAAATCGAGAATGGACCGCTCGACCGCGTCTGCGTCGACGCGGTCGGCCTCGTCCAGCGGCGTGTCGTACGTTATCCAAACGACGGCGGCATCGCCGAGCGCCGCCGCAGAATCTGAAAAATGTAGCCGGTTCTCTCTGCGGCCGACGGCGATCAGTTCGGCAAGGCCCGGCTCGAAGATCGGAGGCCGGCCGGCTTCGAGCGCGCTCAGGGTCGTCGTATTCGGTTCGTACGCTATGACGTCGTAACGTTCGGCCAGGCAGGCGGCGGTGACG